>DASXOU010000760.1:0-1935 GCA_036494045.1 Polyangia bacterium
GATACCAGGCGACCGCCGCTTCGCGAAACTCCTTCATGCCCTCGTACGAGGGATAACGATGAAAGCGCGGCTCGGCGGCCGCCTTCTGCATCGCCGCCACGATGTGCGCCGGCGTCGGCTGATCGGGATCGCCGATGCCGAGATCGATGAGGTCCTTGCCCTGCGCCCGCAGCGCCGCCTTCTTCTTGTCGATGTCGGCGAACAAATAAGGCGGGAGCTCCTTGATGCGCTGCGCGAGCGTGAAGCTCATTCCGACTCCTCCACGACGGGATTGGACAAGGTGCCGATGCCTTCGATGGTGATCTCGACGATCATGCCGGGACGGATCGGCGCCACGCCGGCGGGCGTGCCGGTGGCGATGAGATCCCCCGGCTCGAGCGTCATCACGCGCGAGGCGACCTCGATGATGGTCGGGATGTCGAAGATCATGTCGCTCGTGGGCGCGTCCTGCTTGACGACGCCGTCGAGCCTGGTGACGATGCGCAGCTTCGACGGATCGACGTCGTCGACGAGAAACGGCCCGCACGGGCAGAAGCTGTCGAAGCCTTTGGCGCGCGTGAACTGCCCGTCCTTCTTTTGCAGGTCGCGCACCGTGACGTCGTTGACGATCGTATAGCCGGCCACGTACGAGAGCGCGTCCTTCTTGGCGACGCGGCGGCACGTCTTTCCGATGACCACGCCGAGCTCGCCTTCGAAATCGACGCGCCAATCGCCACGAGGTCGGACGATGGCCTCGCCCGACGCGACGATCGCCGTCGGCGGCTTGAAAAAGAGCAGCGGTTCCGTCGGTGGCGCGCTGTTCATCTCGGCGGCGTGCTCGCGATAGTTTCGTCCGACACCCAAGATCTTGCGGGGCCGCGGTGTCGGCCCGGGAGAAGTGTCCGGCGCTGGCGGATAGGCGACGCGCATGGCGTTTCGCTTATAGCACGTGATAAACTTGCCGCGATGGCACTTGCTGTCTTGCACGTGATCGGCGGGGCGGACCGCGGCAAGACCTACGAGCTCGTCCTGCCGGAGACGCGCGTGGGGCGCGGCGCCGATCAAGATCTGGTGCTCGCCGACATCGCGGTGTCGCGCCGCCATTTTACGATCCACGCCGAGAACGGGCGCTTTCGCATGCGCGATCTCGGCTCGGGCAACGGCACGCTGGTCAACGGGCAGCGCCTCGACACCGTCATCTTGAACGACGGCGATCAGCTCGAATGTGGCAACACCCTCATGCGCTTCGATCAGGCCGCCGCGCGCGCCGCGCCGCCGCCGCCGCACGCGATGCATCCCGCGCCCGCACACATGCCGCCGCCGCAATTCGCGGCGCCGTCGTCGCCGCCCAGCTATTCGGCGCCGATGGCGACCGGCTATCCGCTGGCGCAGCCGGTCGATACGCCGTCGGAGAACGTGCCGCGCGCGGTGCCGATGGGCGGCAGCGTCTCGCGCTCCGTGTCGCTGCCGATCGGCATCGCCACGCCGCTGCAGTCGCCGAAGAATCGGCTCATCGTGTTCAGCGCGATGGGCGGGCTGTGCCTGATCTCGCTCATCGTCATCATCGCCAAGACCGCGTTCGCCAAGCCGGTGGTGGTGCCGAGCGAGGCCGAGCAGTCGTATCGCGCCGGCCTCAAGCTCTTCCTCGCCAAGGACTACGAAGGCGCGAAGATCAACTTCACCGACGCGCAGCAGCTCGCGCCCGATTCCGCCGACGTCAAGCGCTACATGACCGCGTGCGATCTCGAGGTGCACGCGCGCGGCGCCATGCAGACGGCGGATCGCGCGATGGGCGCCCATCGCTACGCCGAGGCGGTCAAGGCGCTCGACGCGGTCGACTCCGATTCGCTGTTGCACGAAGACGCGGTGCGGCGGCGCAAGGAGATGGCGCCGCGAGCGGCGGCCGAGGACGTCGAAGAGGCGCGGCGGCTGCAACAAGAGGATCCGGATACGGCG
>DASXOU010000761.1:0-9234 GCA_036494045.1 Polyangia bacterium
AGGATCCGGTCGCCGCCGCCGCCGTGAAGGTGCAAATCGAACGGTGCAACGTCGAGCAGAGCGACGAAGGGCCGGCGCAGCTTCCGGCGCCGGCGACGCCCCCGCCGGCGCAACCGACGCCCGCGCCGCCGGCACCCGCGCCGCCGGTCGAGCCGGCACCGGCGTTGCAAGCGCCTGCGCCCGTGCCTGCGCCTACGCCACCCACGCCCACGGTCGTCGCGCCGCCGCCGCCGCGACGCGCGCGCTGGCAACACGACGCGCTCGGCCTGTCGCTCGCCGGCGTCGGGCTCGCGGTGGCCGCGACCGGCGCGGCGCTGTTCGGCGTCGCCGAGACGCGCCTCGACGACGCCGCCGCCGGTTATCAGATGTACGCCGATGCGCGCAGCGCGCCGACGCTGCAGGCGATCGGCATCGGCGGGCTCGCGCTCGGCGGCGTGCTCGTCGTCGCCGGCGTGGTGCGGCTCGCCGTCGTCGGAGCGCGCCGGTGATGCGCGCGGCTGTCGCCGCAATCGCCTTCGCCGTCGCCGCGATCGGCTGCGCGCCTTCGCTGCCCGCCAGCTACGCCTGCACCAGCGACGCGCAATGCCGCTTCAACGGCCAGGCCGGCCGCTGCGAAGCTTCCGGCGCCTGCAGCTTCCCCGACGCCTCCTGCGCCGACGGCAACCGCTACGGCGAGTTCGCGCCGCCCGGCCTCGCCGGCGCCTGCGTCGACGCCGCCAACGGCGACGGCGGCGGCGGCCTCGACGGCGGCGGGGGTGGCGGTGGCGGCGGCGGCGGTGGCGGCGCCACGCACATCACGCGCGTCGGCACCGGCAGCATCAACGGCGCGACGCGCTCGTCGGCGACGCTGCCGGTGCCGTCGGGGATCGCCGCCGGCGACTTCATCCTCGCCTGCGTCGTCGTCGGCGATCCGACGGTCACCATCACGCCGCCCGCCGGCTTCACGCTGCACCAGGATCTGCGCGACACCCTCGGCGGCGAGTTCCGCGCCGACTACTTCACGCACGTCGCCGCCGCCGGCGATCCGGCCAGCTTCACCTTCACGCTCTCGTCGACGGTGAGCGTCACCGCCGCCGACGTCGCCTACCGCAACGTCGACACCGGCGCGCCCATCGACGTCTTCAGCCACATGATCTTCGACGGCGCGACCTTCGTGGCGCCCGGAATCACGACCACGCATGCCAACGACTATCTCGTGACCATGTTCGTGCAAGCGGAGTCGATGACGCTCGGCTGGGTCGCGCCATCGGGCCTGGCGGTCGCCGTCGACGACGGCGCCGTCGGCATGTTCGACGCCGAGCAGCCGGCCGCGGGCCCGAGCGGTGACAAGACCGCCTCGTTCAGCCTCGGCGCCATCCCCGACGTCGGCGGCGTCGACTTCGTCGCGCTCATGCCCAAGTAGTCAGCGCATGCCGTGGCGCCAGAGCACGCGGTAGAAGGCCGCGCGATCGAGCTTGGCCTCGCGCGCCGCCGCCGCCACGTTGCCGTCGGCCGCGCGCATCAGCTCCTCGACGTAGGCGCGCTCCCAGCGCTCCTTGGCTTCTTTGTACGATCGCGGCCCGCCCGGCGCCTCGGCCGAGCTCGTGCCCGAGAGCAAAAGCCCGCGCTCGACGTAGTTGCGCAGCTCGCGCACGTTGCCGGGCCAGCGATGCGCCGCCAGCTCGCCGAGAAACGCCGGCGTGCGCATGCGCCTCGCCTCGGGCCGCGCCGCGCCGCCCAGCGTCGCGAGCAAGTGCTCGACGAGCACCGGCAGATCCTCGACGCGATCGCGCAGCGGCGGCAGCGTCACCACCAGCACCGCGAGGCGATAGTACAGATCGGATCGAAAGCGCTTCGTGTTGACGTCGCTGCGGAGGTTACGATGCGTGGCCGCGATGATGCGCGTCTCGACTTTGTGATAGCGGTCGGCGCCGATGCGCTTGACCTCCTGCCGCTCGAGCACGCGCAGGAGCTTCGGCTGCAGCTCCGGCGACAGCTCGCCGATCTCGTCGAGGAACACGGTGCCGCCGTGCGCCGCTTCGAACGCGCCCACGCGCCGCGCGCCGGCGCCGGTGAACGCGCCCTTTTCGTGGCCGAACAGCTCGCTCTCGAGTAGATCGGGCGGCAGCGCCGAGCAATCGACGACGAAGAACGGCTCTTCGCGCCGGCTCGACAGCCGATGCACCGACTCCGCCGCCGCCTCCTTGCCCGTCCCGGTCTCGCCTTCGAGGAGCAGCGTCGCCTTCGACGCCGCCGCCTGCTCGAGGAGCGCGAACACGTGGCGCATCTCCGCCGAGCGCCCGACGAGCAGGCCGAACCGCTCGGTGCGCGACAGCGGAATCGCCACCTCGCCGCCGCCGATGCCGAAGCGCAGCGTCGTCTGCCCGACCGTGAGCCGCGCGCCGTCGTCGAGGAACGCCTCGAGCACCGCGACGCCGTTGACGAACGTGCCGTTCTTGCTGCCGAGATCGCGCACCCGCGCGCGCCCTTCGCGCACCACGACCTCGCAGTGGAAGCGCGACACCGTGCGATCGCCGACGACGAGCTCGCAGCTCTCGTGCGTGCCGACCACCGCGCGATCGCTCGCCGACACGAAGGTTGCGCCGCGCTCGTCGACCAGCCGGAACTGCGTCACGTAGGCGCGCGCCTCTCCGAACGGCTCGGTTCCAGACTCGCCCACGCCGACCGATCGTAACATGCGCTGTTGCAGAACCGAACGGCGCCCCGGAGCCTCGTCCCCCCAAGGCTGACGGCGCGTCGCCGTCCGCGCGCGCAAGCCGGCGACATCGCGAGCATCCGTTGCCGGCACGCGGCTCGCAGAGCGAGCGGGGCAGGGAGGATTTGACATGACGAAGACGAAGATGCTGGGGCTGATGCTCCTCGCGACCGGCGTGGCCGCCTGCAACGGCAGCGGCAGCTCGACCGCGTCGTCGCAGCCGCTCGGCGAAAAATGCGCGACCAATGCCGACTGCATGTCGGGCGAACAATGTCTCGCCAACGTCTGTATCCCGCAGCTGCCGCCCGATCTCGGCGTCGCGCTGTGCGCGCAGACCAGCGACTGCGCAGCCAAGGACATCTGCGTGCACGGCGTCTGCCTGCCAGAGCAGTCGGGCGGCGTCAGCTTCTGCGACAAGGACGCCGACTGCGCGGCCGGCGATCAGTGCCTGGCGCAGGTGTGCGTGCCCAAGCTGCCCGCGGGCGGCGGCGGCGGCATCGGCCTGCCGTTCGATCTCGGCGCCTTCACCGGCGGCGTCGGCGTGAGCTGCTCGACGAACGCCGATTGCACCAACGGCAACGACTGCGCCTTCGGCCTCTGCCTGCCGGTCACGACCTGCGCCAGCGACGCCGACTGCAGCGCCAACCAGAAGTGCTGCACGCAAGCCGGCATCTGCTTCTGACCCCGCGAATCATCGCCGCCACCTAGTGCCGTCGATCCCGAGCGCCCCATGTTCTAATGCGGCGCTCGGAGGACGACATGAGCCTGATGCAAGAGCGGGGCGCGCAGATGTATCCGCGCCTCGCCGCGGAGCAGATCGCGCGCATCGCCACGCACGGCACGCGCCGGCGCGTGCGCAAGGGCGAGGTCCTCTTCGAGCCGCGCGAGCCGCATCGCCACTTCTACGTCGTCATCGAGGGCGGCATCGACGTCGCGCAGGTCAACGACGGGAGCGAGCGGCCGATCGTGTCGATCGGGCCGGCGCAGTTCACCGGCGAGTTCGATCTCATCACCGGCCGGCCCAACCTGTACCGCGGACGCGCCGCCGCCGACGGCGAAATGGTCGTGCTCGAGTACGCCGCGGTGCGCCGCCTCGTGCAGTCCGACAGCGAGCTCAGCGAGATCTTCATGCGCGCGTTCATCCTGCGGCGCATGGCGCTGATCGCCGAGGGCTGGGGCGAGGTCGTGATCCTCGGCTCGCGCTTCTCCGCCGACACGCTGCGGCTGCAGGAGTTCCTCGGGCGCAACGGCGAGCCCTACTCGTCGATGGACGTCGATCGCGATCCCGGCGTGCAGGAGTTCCTCGATCACTTCCAGGTCACCGTCGCCGACGTGCCGGTGGTCGTCTGTCACGGCAAGCACCTCCTGCGCAATCCGACCAACGAGGCGCTCGCCGATTGTCTCGGCTGGAGCCCGACGCTCGAAAACGAGCGCGTGCGCGATCTGGTCGTCGTCGGCGCCGGACCGGCCGGCCTCGCCGCGGCGGTGTTGGCGGCGTCGGAGGGGCTCGACACGCTGGTGCTCGAGGCCAACGCGCCCGGCGGCCAGGCCGGCTCGAGCTCGAAGATCGAAAACTACCTCGGCTTCCCGACGGGGATCAGCGGCACGGCGCTGGCCGGCCGCGCCGCCACGCAGGCCGAGAAGTTCGGCGCCGAGATCGCCATTCCGCGCCGCGTCGCCCGGCTCGACTGCTCGCGCCGGCCGTTCGGCGTCACCGTCGAGGGGCACGGCGAGGTGCGCGCGCGCGCGGTGGTGATCGCGTCGGGCGTGCAGTACCGCAAGCTGGCGCTGCCCGATCTCGCACGCTTCGAAGGCGCCGGCGTCTACTACGCGGCGACGGCGATCGAAGCCAGGGTCTGCGGCGACGACGAGGTCATCATCGTCGGCGGCGGCAACTCGGCCGGCCAGGCCGCGGTGTTCCTGGCCCAAAGCGCGCGCCACGTCCACGTCCTCGTGCGCGGCGCCGGCCTCGCCGAGAGCATGTCGCGCTACCTCATTCGCCGCATCGAGGCCGATCCGCGCATCACGCTGCACGCGCGCACCGAGGTCGAGGCGCTCGAGGGTGAAAGCCACCTTGCGCGCGTGCGCTGGCGGACCGCCGGCCGTGACGCCGAGGTGCACGAGATCCGCCATCTGTTCCTCATGACCGGCGCGGTGCCCAACACGCGCTGGCTGCAGGGCTGCGTTGCGCTCGACGAAAAAGGGTTCGTCAAGACCGGGCCTGATCTCGCCGACGGCGATCTCGCCGACGCGCCGCGCCCGAACGGACGCCGGCCGTTCCTGCTCGAGACCAACCATGCCGGCGTGTTCGCCGTCGGCGACGTGCGCGCCGCCAGCGTCAAGCGCGTCGCCTCCGCCGTCGGTGAGGGCTCGGTCTGCATCCAGCTCGTCCACCGCGTCCTACAGGAGTGACCGGCCTACTTGGGGTTGTAGACGACCTTGGTCGAGAAGCGCGCCAGATCCTGCGGCCGGCCCGCCCAGAAGAGCCGCGCATGCACGATGAAGTCGCCGATCGACGGCGTCAGCTCGTTCACCAGCTTGAGCGGCATCCGCCAGCGCAGCTGACGTCCGAGCGGCGGCGGCTCCGTCGGCTTCGGCGCCGGGCCTTCGCGCGAGTCCATCGGCGCCAGCTCGGCCCACTCGAAGCGCGCCGGCTCGGCGAGCGTCTGCCCGTCGAGCTCGACGCGTATGTCGGTGGTGTCGCCCGCCGGATAGCGCAGGAAGGTCGCGTAGCAGTCGGCCTGCGAGGTCTCGATGCGCAGCGAGCAGTCGAGCTTGGCGTCGCCGTCACGACGATCGCGACCCACGTCGCCGCCCCCAGCTTGCCTGGATTCTTGTCGTATCCCCCCATGTCGCCATTGTCGCACGGCCGCGACGAGCGCGAAGACGGCAGATGGTTCACAATGTTCGCATGCACGTCCGATCCGAAGCCGAGCTGCTCTCCTTCTTCCGCGAGATCGATCGCGCCGACGTCGAGCTTGCGCCCGACCTCGCCTTTCCGCTGCCGCTCGACGGCGCGCACGCCTGGGCCGTCGGCCCGCGCGCGTTCCTCGTCTTCCAGGATCGCGACACAGCGCCGCCGCGCGGCATCGTCTTCCATCGCAACTCGAGCGCGCTGCCCGACGCCGCCGCGATGTGCGAGTGGTGCCACGCCGTGCGCGGCGGCGGGCGCGTCAAGCTGATGAGCGCGCGCGCCTCCGAGCATCGCCGCGTCGGGCTCTACCTGTGCGCCGATCTCGGCTGTGTCGAGCGCGCCCGCGAGCTGCCCGCGCCCGACGATCTGCCCGAGGGCCTCGACGGGCACGAGCGCGCCCGCCGCGCCCTACGCCGCATCGGCGAGTTCGCCTCGCGCCGCCTCTTCTAGTGCGCTACCCTCTGCCGATGATGCGGCAGGCGGCGCGGCTGTGCTTCGTGTTGGTCGTCTCGACCGGCTCGGTCGCGCTCGCGCAACGCATGGGCGGCGGCAGCCGCGCCGGCGGCAGCGGGCAGCAGCCGGGCGGCAAGCCGTCGCCGCAACAGTCGTCCGAGGAGCAGCAGCGCGCGGTCAACGCCAAGCAGTGGGCCGACGACATCGAGAAGATGCGCGCGCAGGCGCCGCCGCCGCCGTTGCCGACGATCCATTTTCCGACGGAGAACGAGAAGCTCCTGAGCCGGCTGCGCTGGGCCGAGGATCCGAAGAAGGAGCTCGCGCAGTACCTCGACAAGCTGTGGAAGGACGCCAAGGAGCCGACGGCGCGGCGCGTGGCGCTCGAGGGATTCTGGCGCGACGCCGAGAAGCCGAAGTGGGCGCGCGCGGCGATCGAAGACTATTTCCGCAAGCACGGCGACGGTGCCGGCGAGCTCCGTCCGCCGCCCGAGCCCGCCGAGCTCGCAAAACCCGGCGCCGCGACGGCCACGACGACGACGACGACGACGACGACGACGACGGCAACGGCGCACGCGGCACCGCCGCCGAGCGCCGCAGCCAAGCCCGCCGCCGATCGCTAGACCGCCGACGCCCTCCCAGAATTTGTGGGACTCTGCGCCGTGAGCCGGCCCTAGCGTGAGGGGGAAACCGACCGTGCCGTGACAAAGCCCTCAGAGGACAGAGGGAGATCGTTGCTCGTTCCGCACCGTCGCCGCTTGCGCTCAACATTCCGGCGTCCGCGCTAAAGCGCTGACGCGGTGTCGCCATCCAGTGGTGGAGTAAACGTCTGCGCTCACCGCGAATGTTCGGGCCGCCGAAGATCACGGCCCCCGCGGCCGCGCTTCGGCGCGGCCGACCGCACCGCGGATCACACCGTCGGTCCCCTGCCAACCGCCTCCAGCAGCGCCGCCCGCGCCGACGCCACGTTGTACCGCGCCTGCACGCTCTGCGCGCCCGCGTTGGCGTACGCGATCTGCGCGTCGCCGAGCTCGATGACGCTGCCGATGCCGGCGGCGTACCGTCCCTCGGCGAGCCGCAGCTGCTCGCGCGTGTTCTCCAGCGCCGTCGCCGCCGCCGCCAGCGCCGCCTCGTTCGCGTGCACGCCGAGCTGCGCCTGCACGATCTGAAAGCGCACCTGCAGCACCAGCGCCGCGCGCGTCGCCGTCAGCGCGTCGCGCGTCGCCTCCGCCTCCTTCACGCCGTAGTAGCTGAGCCCGCCCGAAAAGAGCGACCAATCGAGCTTCGCCCCCACGCTCCACGTCGCGCCCGGCGACCCTCCCCACGCGCCCGACTCGGTCGCGCCCGCGCTCAGCGCCAGCGTCGGGCCGAACGTGTCCTTGGCCGCCGCGATCGTGAACCCCTGCGCGCGCAGCTGCGCCGCCGCCGCCGCCAGCTCGGGACGCGCGCGCAACGCTTCGTCGAGCAGCGCGTCGACCGGCGCATCCTCGCCGGCGACGGCGTCGAGCGTGGCATCGGCGACGTCGAACTCGCCGGCGTCGCCGCCCATCGACTGCGCCAGCTGCGCCTTGGCGAGCGCGTAGTTGTTGCGCGCGGCGATGAGCTGCACCTCGGCGTTGGCGCGATCGGAGCGCGCCTGCGCCAGATCGATCTCGGGCCGCGTCCCCGCGCGCACGAACCCTTCGATCTGCTGAAGGTGCTGGTCCTGGTTGTCGACGCTCTCCTTGGCCACGTCGGCGAGCGCGCGCGTGGCGCAGGCCGCGAAATATTGCTGCTCGACGGTGAGCGCGAGCTGCAGCCGCGTCGACTGCGCCGTCGCCGCCGCGGCGTCGACGAGCGCGCGGCTGGCGCCGAGCCGTGCCAGCTGGCCGCTGCCGTCCCACACCGTCTGCGTCGCGGTCAGCCCGAGCGACCAGCCCGGCGTCGTCGGATCGTCGCCGAAGCTCCACTTGCCGCCGGCGGCGAGCTGCGGCAACAGCGGCGCGCGCGCCTCGCCCACGCGCGCGGCGGCGGCGCGCGTGTTGGCGTCGGCGGCGGCGATCGTCGGCTGCGCGCGCAGGGCCGAGTGCAGCGCATCCGACAATGTGAGCACCTTGGCCTGGGCCAGCACGAGCGCGACGGCGAGCATGGCCGGGACCCTAGCGAACGGCGTGCCCGCACCGGATCGCGCTAAATCGGCGATTCGACGCGTTCTACGTTGTCATCGATTCCGACAGCTGTCGCCGCGACGAACACGGCGTGCGCTGGATCGCGTCAGAGACTGGTGCCGCCGAGCGGGTCGTCGGTGTCGCCGATGGCCGGCTTGCTGCTCGCCTTGTGCTTGCTCTCGTGCTTCTTGGCGGCGTGATGCTTGGCGGCGCGATGATGTGACGGCGCGCTCGTGCGCGCCACCGTCGGCATCACCGTGCGCGGCGCCGGCGCGGCGACCTTCGGGATGCTCGGCGCAACCTTGGGCACGACCGCCGTCGTCGACGGCGCCGTCGCCGCGACCGCCGGCGTCGCCACGACCGGCGCGCTCGGCGTCGCCGTCGCTGCCGGAGTCGGCGTCGGCACCACCGGCGCGCTCGCCACCGGCGGCGTGGTCACCGACGCCATCGCCAACGACGGCTGCAGCCGATCCCACGGCCGGAACGTGAACAGGGCCGCCGCGCCCGCCCCGAGGATCGCGATGACGAAGAAGTAGAACCCGCCCGAGCGCCCGCGCCTCGGCGCGTAGTCCGGCTCGGCCGCCGGCGCCTGCGCGTTGCCCGCGACCATCGACTGCAGCGACATCACCTGCAGGCGCAGCCGATCCATCTCCACGCGTGCGGCGTCGAGCTCGCGCGTCAGCCGCTCGTTGTCGTCGCACGCCAGCGTCGCCAGCTCCTCCAGATCGCGCAGTCGATCGGCATCGCCGACACGATCCGCGGACGGCGGCGCCAGATGAATCCCGGCGTGTCCCAGACGGGCCAGACGGCGAACGGCACCCTCATAGCTGTCTTCGACGTTCATGTGCGGAGAGTACCAAGCCTCACACGCCCATGGATCGGAAAAGCTCGGCCGCGCCGTGTCAACGCCCGCTGACATCGCTAGGATGGCGAAATGCCGCAGATCAAAGGCGCGCCGCTGCACGGCGTCATCGCCGCCATCGGCCGCATCTGCTGCCCGGCACCATCGACAAGATGCTGCCGCTTCT
>DASXOU010000762.1:0-1715 GCA_036494045.1 Polyangia bacterium
CGATCTCGTTGACGTCGTCGGCCTTGTGCGGAAACTTCGCCGCCATGCGCTGTCCGACCGACTGCACGGCGCCGGCGAGCCCTTCGCCGAACGCGCCGCGCGCGAACGCCACCTTCATGCGCTGCACGGCGTCGGCCCAGAAGGCCGAGCCGACCTCTTCGTGGATTCCCTTGTCGCCGAGGATCGAGAATTTGCGATCGCGGGTGGCGACGTAGATGAGCACCGCGTTGCGCTCTTTGGTCTTGGTCAAGCCGAGCCGCGCGAACAGGTCGGCGGCGCGCTTGTACGGATCGCCGCCGGGGCAGCGCAGCTCGACGTGAACCTTGATCTCACCGGAAGTGACACGCTCGGCGGCGCGGATGGCGTCGACGATTTTCTGCTGGTCGGTCGGGTGCAGCACTTTGTCGAGAGGTCCGGGCATTCACGCTCCTCTTTACCAACTTCCAGTTGCGCCGCCGCCACCGAACGAGCCGCCGCCGCCGCCGGACCAGCCGCCGCCGCCGCCCGACGACCAACCGCTCGATCCGCCCGACCAGCCGCCGCCGCCGCCGCCGAACCAGAATCCGCCGCCACCACCGCCGCCGCCGCGATTGCGGATGGCGACGACCAACACGAACACGAAGATCAAGACGATGAGGCCGACGGGAAACGCGCCGCCGCTGTCGTTCGAGCTCGGCGCATTGGCGATCGGCCGCGCTTCGGCGTGCGCGTGCCCGCCGGTCGCGGTGTCGATGGCGGCGATGCCCGCGCGCAGCCCGCCTTCGACGTCGCCGGCGCGAAACCGCGGCGCGATGAGCTGGTCGATGATGTGCTGCGACTGCAAGTCGGTGAGCTGCCCTTCGAGCCCGTAGCCGACCTCGATGCGGATCTTGTGCTCGGCGAGGAACACCGCGACGATGACCCCGTCAGCGTTCTTCTTGCTGCCGATCTTCCACGCCTCGGCGAGTCGAATCGTGAAGTCCTCGACCGATTCACCCTCGAGCGACGGAAAGATCGCGACCACGATCTTGCGCGTCGAGCCCGGCTCGTACGACAGCGCCTGCTGGTTGAGCCGCGCCAGCGCGTCCGCCGACAGCGCGTGCGCGTAATCGGTCACCGGCTGCGTCGGCGCCGGCGGAACGTTCAACGCCTGCGCCGGCAGCGCGAACAACAGAAGCAGCGCCGCGGCGAGCCCTTTCAGAACTTCACCTCCGGCGCGGTCTCGGCGTTCGCCGTCGTCGCCTTGAACGGCTCCTTGGGATGGAAGCCCCAGATCTTGGCCGCGATCAGCGACGGGAACGAGCGGCACTTGACGTTGTAGTCGCGCACGGCGTCGTTGTAGCGCTTGCGCTCGACGGCGATGCGGTTCTCGGTGCCTTCGAGCTGCGTCATGAGATCGCGGAACGCGGCGTTGGCTTTCAAGTCGGGATAGCTCTCGGCGGTGGCGATGAGCCGTCCCAGCGACGACGACAGCTTGGCCTGCGCGTCCTCGAACTGCTTGACCTTGTCGGGGTTCGACAAGTCGTCGACGCTGAGCTTGACCTGCGTCGCCGACGCGCGCGCGGCGGTGACCTCGGTCAGCACCTTCTCTTCGTGCTGCGCCGAGCCCTTGACCGTGTTCACGAGGTTGGGCACGAGGTCGGCGCGTCGCTGATAGACGTTCTCGACTTGCGCCCACGCGGCCTTGACGCTCTCGTCCGCGGAGACGAGCCCGTTGTAACCGCAGCCGGCGAGCG
>DASXOU010000763.1:0-4547 GCA_036494045.1 Polyangia bacterium
CTCGTCGTCGGTGAGCAGGCGATCGACGCGCGCCCCCGCCGGCCCGCGCGCCGCCCACGCCAGAAACGCGTCGACGGCGCTGGCCTCGCCCTGCACGAGCCCGTCGACGTCGCCGGTCTGGAGGTTGCGCACCCAGCCGACCACGCCTTCGGCGACTGCGGCGTCCACCGCCGACGCGCGATACGCGACCCCCTGCACCCTGCCCGATACGCGAAACCGCACCCGCCTCAGCATCGCCATTTCCCTTGACAGGACTACGCGCACCGCCTAGCGTTTTCGGCGGACCGAACCAGCAAATCGTATTTCCCACCAACACGCAAGTCACACCCGCCACGGCCTCCCACGGAAAGTGGAGCCCGCTCCTGGAGACACCGCAATGAATCTGACCGAGTTGAAGCGCAAGAAGATGGGCGAGCTCATCCACATGGGCTCGGAGCTGAACATCGAAGGCGTCAGCGGCATGCGCCGCCAGGATCTCATCTTCTCGCTGTTGCAGCACACCGCCGCCAACAAGGGCGAGGTCTACGGTGACGGCGTCCTCGAGACCCTCCCCGACGGCTTCGGCTTCCTTCGCTCCCCCGATTACAACTACCTGCCCGGCCCGGACGACATCTACGTCTCGCCGTCGCAGATTCGCCGCTTCGGCCTGCGCACCGGCGACACCGTCGAAGGGCAGATTCGGCCACCCAAGGATTCGGAGCGCTACTTTGCGCTGCTCAAGGTGGAGAAGCTCAACGGCACGCCGCCCGAAGCCGTCCGCGAGAAGATTGCCTTCGACAACCTCACGCCGCTCTATCCGAACCGCCGCCTCAACCTCGAGCACGATCCCAAGAACTACTCGACGCGCATCATCGACATGCTCTGCCCCATCGGCAAGGGTCAGCGCTGCCTCATCGTGTCGCCGCCGCGCGCGGGCAAGACCGTGCTCCTGCAGGACATCGCCCACGCGATGAGCGCCAATCACCCCGAGGTCGCGCTCATCGTGCTGCTCATCGACGAGCGGCCCGAAGAAGTCACCGACATGCAGCGCACCGTCAAGGGCGAGGTCGTCTCGTCGACCTTCGACGAGCCGCCCGCGCGCCACGTGCAGGTCGCCGAGATGGTGATCGAAAAGGCCAAGCGCCTCGCCGAGCACAAGAAGGACGTGGTCATCCTGCTCGACTCGATCACGCGCCTGGCGCGCGCCTACAACACGGTTGTTCCGCCGTCGGGCAAGATCCTCTCGGGCGGCGTCGACTCCAACGCGCTCCACAAGCCCAAGCGCTTCTTCGGCGCCGCGCGCAACATCGAAGAGGGCGGCTCGCTCACCATCATCGCCACCGCGCTCGTCGACACCGGCTCGCGCATGGACGAAGTCATCTTCGAAGAGTTCAAGGGCACCGGTAACTCGGAAATCCACCTCGACCGCAAGCTCATGGAGAAGCGCATCTTCCCCTGCCTCGACATCAACAAGTCGGGCACGCGCAAAGAGGAGATGCTCCTCGACGACAAGGTGCTCAACCGCGTCTGGATCCTGCGCCAGCTCTTACACCCGCTCAACGTCATCGACGCGATGGAGTTCCTCCGCGACAAGGTCGGCAAGACCGACACCAACGGCGAGTTCATCGCCTCGATGTCCTCGTAAGGCGCCCGCCGTAGTACAATGGAGGCCGTGCGCGGCCTCGCCCCGCTGATCCTCTTCGGTCTGACCGCGACCGCCCATGCCGCCGGCGACGAGCCGATCGTCGTGCGCATGGCCGCGATCGCGCCCGAAGGCACCGGCTGGGCGCGCGAGCTCAAGGCGATGTCGCGCGAGGTCGAGGCGACCACCCACGGCAACGTGCGCCTCAAGTGGTACCTCGGCGGCATCGCCGGCGACGAGACGACCGCGCTCGGCCGCGTCAAGCGCGGGCAGATCGACGGCGCCGCCGGCGCGCTCTTCTGCGGCGGCCTGTCGCCGACGTTGGCGGTGACGCGCGTCGCCGGCCTGGTGCAGAGCCGCGACGAGGCGCTCCATCTTCTCAATCATCTGCGGCCGCAGGTCGAGGAGGACTTCAAGAAGCGCGGCTTCGTGGCGCTGGCGCTGGGGAACTTCGGCAACGACATCATCTTCCTGCGCGACCGCGTCGATTCGTTCGCCGAGCTGCGCAAGCGGCCGCTGTGGATCTGGGACGCCGAGACGGTGCTCAAGCGGCAGATGCAGCTCATGGGGCTGCGCATGATGCCGGCGCCGATCGACCAGCTCACGCCGATGTACGACGCCGCCAAGATCGACGGCATGTTCGTCCTGCCGACGGCGGCGCTCGCTTTTCAGTGGACGACGCGCGCCAAATATTTCATCGAGGTGCGCGGCTCGATGCTCGCCGGCTGCATGGTGATCGCGCAGCGAGCGTTCGATCAGCTCGACCTGTCCGACCAGCAGTCGCTCCTCGCGGCGGGGTCGCGGTTCGGGGCGCGCTTCGAGGAGCTGGGTAAGCGTGAAGACGCGCTCCTGCTCGGCGGCATGCTCGAAAAGCAGGGCGTGCACCGCCTGAGCGGGTCCGAGGGGCTGCGCTCGGCGTTCCTCGAGGCCGCCTCGGCGGCGCGCGCGCAGCTCGACGACAGCGTCATCCCGTCGCAGCTGCTCAAGGAATCGCTCGACCTCCTGGCCACCTATCGGGCGGCCCGGCGCAAGCCCCGCTGAGCACAAACCTCACCTACCCCTTGATTTTCGCAGGCTCGTGGATTAAATAGTCCGTCCTTTGGAAGGAGCACGGGTCATGGCAAAAGCAGGAATTCACCCCGCCTACATCGCCGCGCAGGTCACGTGCGCATGCGGGCATAGCTATACGATGGCATCGACGCGCGGCAACTTCGCCGTCGACATCTGCTCGGCGTGCCATCCGTTCTACACCGGCAAGCAGAAGCTGCTCGACACCGCAGGTCGCATCGAGCGCTTCCAGAAGAAGTACGGCCGCGAAACCGGCAAGTAGCTCCCGCCCCCCTCGTCTCTCCGCATGTTCGACAAGCTCGAAGCCGTCGAGAAGCGCTATCAGGATCTGGAAGGTCTGCTCGCCGATCCGGACGTGATCGGCAAGCGCGCCGAGTTCCAGAAGCTGTCCAAGGAGCGCGCCGACATCGTCGAGATCGTCGAGACCTTTCGCGAGCTCAAGAAGGTCGTCGCCGAGCTCGAAGCGAACAAGCCGCTGCTCGAGGAGAAGGATCCCGAGATGAAGGCGATGGCGCGCGAAGAGTCGGCGCGCCTCGCCACCGAGCAGACGCGCCTCGAGGAGAAGCTCAAGCTTCTGCTCTTGCCCAAGGACAAGAACGACGACAAGAACATCGTCCTCGAGATCCGCGGCGGCACTGGCGGAGAAGAAGCAGCGCTGTTCGCGGCCGATCTGTTTCGCATGTACTCGCGCTACGCCGAGCGCCATCGCTGGAAGCTCGAGATCCTGTCGCAGTCGGACGCCTCGGCCGGCGGGCTCAAGGAAGTGATCGTTCTGATCTCGTCGAACGGCGGCAAGGTCTACTCGGCGCTCAAGTACGAGTCGGGCGTGCATCGCGTGCAGCGCGTGCCGGCGACCGAGACCCAGGGGCGCATCCACACGTCGGCAGCGACGGTGGTCGTGCTGCCCGAGGTCGAAGAGGTCGACATCAGGATCGAAGAGAAGGATCTCGAGATCAAGGTGTCGCGCTCGGGCGGCCCGGGCGGGCAGTCGGTCAACACCACCGACTCGGCGGTGCAGATCCTCCACAAGCCGTCGGGGATCCAGGTGCGCTGCCAGGACGAGAAGTCGCAGCACAAGAACAAAGACAAGGCGATGAAGATCCTGCGCTCGAAGCTCTACGAGATCGAGGCGCAGAAGCAGGAAGCGGCCGAGCGCGAGGCGCGCCGCGAGCAGGTCAAGTCGGGCGATCGCTCGGACAAGATCCGCACCTACAATTTCCCGCAGGATCGGCTGACCGATCATCGGATTGGGCTGACCAAGCACAACCTCGACGACATCATGGACGGCAACCTCGATCCGATCATCGAGGCGCTGCGCACGCACTATCAGGCCGAGGCGCTCAAGGGCGCCCAGTAGCGGCCTACTTCGTCAGGCCGTCGAGCTCCTGCTTGAAGCGCGCGACGTCTTGCGGGCCGTCGAAGCCTTCGTTGACGAAGCGGACGATGCCGCGCTGGTCGACGACGAACGACGTCGGCATCTTGGGAAGATCGTAGGCGCCGGCGACGGAGCCGGCGGGATCGAGGAGCACCTCGAGCGAGACGCCGAGCTGCCTGACCATGCGCTCGGCGTTGTCGCGCTGCTTGTCGATGTTGACGGCGACGACGACGACGCCCTTGCCCGCGTACTCCTTGGCCAGGCGATCGAGCTGCGGCAACTCTTTTTTGCACGGCTCGCACCACTGCGCCCAGAAGTCGATGAGCACGACCTTGCCCTTGAGCGACGAGAGCGACACGCGCTGGCCCTTGAGCGAGGTGAGCGCGAAGTCGGGCGCATGCTGCCCCTTGCCGACGCCGGCGAACGCGGCGGACGCGCACAAAAGGGTCGCCGCGGCGATGAGCGTTCTCATTTGTTGAGCTC
>DASXOU010000764.1:0-11823 GCA_036494045.1 Polyangia bacterium
GGCCATTCCAGGCAGCGACCGTTGGCTCCGGCGCCCGTCCGCCGCCTTGACGCGCGGCCGGCGGCGCGGTACTGAGGCGCATGTTTCATCGTGTCACCGATAAGTTGCGGACCAGCGTGCACGGCGTGCTCGCTTCCGAGCGCGCGGACCGCTTCCGTCCGGTAAAGCTTTTGCGCGAGGTGCTCGGAACCGCGAATGACCTGGCCGGGCGGCCGTTCTGCTCGCAGAGCGAGCTCGAGGAGCGCCGCGCGGGCGCCGGCAATGGCGCGGCGGCGACGCGGCGCGAGCCGGCGCCGGTGATGCTCTATTTCGACGGCAAGGATCATCGCACCAAGAAGAAGATCGAGGAGCTCCTGACGTCGAAGGAGATCCCGTTCAAGGTGCTCGATGTGACCGACGACGAGGCGACGCGCTCGTGGGCGACGACGACCGCCAAGCAGCTCGAGTTCCCGCTGCTCTTCATCGCCGGCGAGCCGGTGGGCGGGCTGCACGAGCTGACGCAGCTCGACGTCAACGGGCAGCTGGCGCGGCGCGTGTTCGGCGCCGACTGACGTGCCGAATCTGGAGCTGGTCCGCAAGGACGACGTCTCGAGCTTCCGCAAGATCGCGATCGGAACCTGGCGCACCGCGTACGACCCGTCGGTGTACGGCACGATGGAGCTGCGCATGGACGCGGCCGCGCGCTACATCGCCGAGTTTCGCGAGAGGACCGGCAAGAAGCTGACCGTCTCGCACATGATGGCGAAGGCGGCGGCGATGGTGTTGAAGGAGTGCCCCGACGCCAACGCCATCCTGCGCTGGAACCGCGTCTATCTGCGAAAGCGCATCGGCGTGTTCTTCCAGGTCGTGATGACCGACGAGGGCGCGCACAAGGTCGACCTGTCGGGCGCGACCTTGTACGACGTGCAGGACAAGTCTCTCGTCGACATCTTCGACGAGTTCAACGAGAAGGTCGAGAAGGTACGCGCGCGCAAGGACCCGGCGCTGGAGAAGACGCGCTCGACCTTCCTCGGGATTCCCTATTTCGCGCTCGGCGCGGTATTGCGGCTGATATCCTTTCTTTCGTATACGTTGAATCTGGATTTGCGGCGGTTTGGCATCCCGCAAGATCCGTTCGGTAGCATCATGATCACCAACATCGGATCGCTCGGGTTGGATACGGCGTATGTGCCGCTGGTGCCTTATTCGCGCGTGCCGATCTTGATCGCCACAGGCGCGGTCAAGGACGTTCCCGTCGTGGAAGAGGGGAAGATCGTGGCCGGCAAGGTCATGCGCGTGAACGCGACGTTCGACCATCGGTTCATCGATGGGTTCCACGCGTCGGTGATGTCGCGGGTGTTGCGGGAGTGGATCGAACATCCTTACGAGCATTTCGACAAAATATGAAACCAATTTCTGCGAAGCGGAAACGAATCACATTTGTGGCGACGTTGGCGGCGGCTGCGACGGCGGCGTCGCTGGGAATGTCGCTGGCGCGCGGCGAGGGGCGGGGAGCGGCGGCGGAGCAGGCGACGGCGGCGCGCCTGATGGGAATGGCGATGAGCGACGGCCGCGCGTACGCGTTGGCTGAGTCGCTCAGCGACGGGATCGGGCCGCGGCCGAGCGGATCCGACGGGGCGGCGCGCGCGGTCGAGTGGGCGGTCGAGAAGATGCGCGCGCTCGGGCTCAAGAACGTGCACACCGAGCCGGTGCGCGTGCCGCATTGGATCCGCGGCGGCGCCGAAGCGGAGATCGTGGCGCCGGCGCGGCAGACCATCTACCTGACCGCGCTCGGGCCGAGCGTGCCGACGGGGCCCGACGGGATCACCGCCGACGTGGTGGTGGTGAGCGGGTTCGACGAGCTGAAGGCGCTCGGCGAGGCGGCGCGCGGAAAGATCGTGCTCTTCAATCCGCGGCCGATGCAGCGCGGGCGCACCTTCGAGGAGTACGGGCGCGCGGTGGCGGTGCGCAGCGGCGGCGCGGTGGCGGCGGCGAAGGCGGGCGGGCTGGTGGCGCTGGTGCGCTCGGCGGGGACGGGCGCGTATCGGCTGCCGCACACCGGCGGGTTCCGCTACGACGAAGCGACGCCGAAGATCCCGACGGCGGCGGTGACGGCGGAGGACGCAGAATTAATTAGTCGACTGATTAATTCCGGCGCGCGCGTCCGCATGAAGGTGGTGCTGACGCCGAAGTTCGCCGGCGACGTGGAGTCGGCGAACGTCGTCGGCGAGGTGCCGGGGCGCGAGCGTTCGCAGGAGCTGGTGCTCCTGGGCGCGCATCTGGATTCGTGGGACCTCGCCACCGGCGCCATCGACGACGCGGCCGGCTGCGCGGTGGTGATGGACGCGGCGCGTATCATCGCGTCGGTGGGGCGGGCGCCGCGGCGGACGGTGCGCGTGGTGCTGTTCATGAACGAGGAGATGGGGCTGTCGGGCGCGCGCGCCTACGCGATCAATCACGCCAACGAGCTCGGCAAGCACGTCGCCGCCGTCGAGGTCGACTCGGGCGCCGGGCGGCCGGCGGGGTTCGGCGTGGTCGGCGCCGGCGGCGTGGCGCTGCTGCGGCGGATCGCGGCACCGCTGGCGACGGTCGGGTCGGCGACGGTGTCGGAGACGCAGGAGGCGGGGGCCGATCTGTTGCCGATGGGCGGGAAGGTGGCGATGTTCAGCATCGACCAGGACCTCCTCGAATATTTCGATTGGCACCACACGGCGGCGGATACGTTCGACAAGATCGATCCGATGGATCTCGCGCTCAATACCGCGGCGATCGCGGTGGTCGCGTATGGGCTGGCGGACGCGGGCGAGACACTGCCGGTGGTGGCGCCGGCGCGGCACATGGGGCCGCCGGCGAGGATGACGACGCCGGGCGCGCCGACGCCGAGCGCGCCGACGCCGAGCGCGCCGACGAAGTAGCGCGCCGAACAGTCGCGAATCGCCCAGCGGCAAGTGTATAGTCGGCACATGCCCCGGCTGCGCTTCGACCTCGACGGCATCCCGCTCGACGACGAAGAAGGACGTACCACCGCCATCCTGCGCTTCCGCACCAAGACCGGCCTGGTGCTGGCGCTGCCCGAGAGCGTCGACGTCATCGTGCCGTGGGGCGACCTCGCTGAGGCGTCGGTCGATCTGCAGCGCGGGCGCATCGTCATTCGCTTCGCCGACGCGGCGCGGGCGCGCCACCGGTGGCTCGGCGCCGCGCGCGTGCTCTCGGGGGCGTGGACCGATCGCGGCGAGCTCGAGGCGCCGCCGCGTTGACGCGCGGTCCCGCGGCGCTACGTCGCGACCGGCTGGTCGTACATCGCGGCGGGAGCGTGAGCCATCAATGGTGATCGAGCTGCCGCGCGAATCGTGGATCGTGATGGCGGCGGCCGGCGGCGGCGTCGCGCTGGTGCAGACGATGCGGCTGTGGTGGAGCGGGACGTCACGCCGCTGGCGGCTGGCCGCGCAGTCGGCGCGCGCGACGGCGGGCGAGGCGCTCGCCGAGAAGCTGCTGACGAAGGCGGGCTATCGCATCGAGGCGCGGCAGGCGACGCAGCGCTGGAGCGTCGGCGTCGACGGCGAGGCGGCCGAGGTGACGTTGCGCGCCGACTTCGTGGTCGCGCGCGGCGGCAAGCGTTGGGTGGCCGAGGTCAAGACCGGGGACGACGCGCCCGACGTGGCGGCGCCGGCGACGCGGCGGCAGCTGCTCGAGTATCGCTGCGCGTTCGGCGTCGACGGCGTGCTGCTCGTCGATGCCGAGGCGCGCCGCGTGCACGTCATCGACTTCGCGCTACCGGCGGCGCCGACCCGCGCGGCGTCGCTGCGCGCGATCCTCGTCGCGCTCGTGGCCGGCCTGCTCATCGGCGCCGCGCTCGCGCTATTAATGATGCAGCGTTGAGCGTGATCTGCGCTACGCGACGGCTTGCAGCTGCTCGACCGCCAACAGCTACGCGACCGCCTGTGGCGCCAGCAGCGGCGGCGTGAACTCCATCTGCACTTCCTGCCCGACCGCGCGCATCTCGATCTTCTGGATCTCGGGCCACGAATCCTGGCACGCCGCCTCCGACATCGGCTGCGACACCAGCCGCTCCAAATTCCGCGACAAGTGGCGCGCCCCCAGCCGCGCGTTGTACCCGGTGTCGACGAGCAGCTCCAACACCTGGTCGCCGTACGCGATGCGCTTGCCGCGCCGATCCCAGCGCTCCTCCTCTTCCTTCATCATCTTGCGGGCGATCCGCAACAGATCGTCGCGCAAGAAGTTGCGGAAGGGCACGAGGTCGTCGATGCGGTTGACGAACTCCGACGGCAGCGTCTTCAACAGGTAATCGAGCACGCGCTTGGCGCTCGGCTCCCCCGGCGACAGCGCGCGCCCGAACCCGAGCTGCTGGTTCTCGTCGGCCCACAGCTCGCGCCCGAGGTTCGAGGTCATCACGATCACGCACTGCGAGAAGTCCACGCGCTTGCCCTTGCCGTCGGTGAGCACGCCTTCGTCGAAGAGCTGCAGGAACAGGCGCAAGCAGTTGGGATGCGCTTTTTCGACCTCGTCGAACAGGATCACGCAGTGCCCGAGCTTGGCGACGGCGCCGGTCAGGTGGCCTTCCTCGCCGTAACCGAGATAGCCGGGCGGCGAGCCGATCATCTTCGAGTACTCGTGCTGCTCCATGTACTCGCTCATGTCGAGGCGCACCAGGCGATTCAGATCGCCGTACAGCACCTGCGCCAGCGCCTTGGCCAGCTCGGTCTTGCCCACGCCCGACGGTCCGAGGAACAAAAAGACGCCGTCGGGGCGCTGCGGCTTGCGATCGAGCTGCAGCTTGGTGACGCGCATGCGCCGCGCCACCGCGCTCACCGCCTCGGGCTGCCCGAGCACGCGCTCCGACAGCGCCGCCTCCAGCCCGCGCAGCCGCGGCCGATCCCACACCAGCGCCGCCTCGACGTGGGTGCGCGCGGCTTCCTTGACCTGCGTCGGATCGACGGCCTTGTCGCCGCGCGCCACCGCGTGCGCGCAGGCGTCGTCGAGGAGGCGCACCGACGAGCCCGGCGGCCGATACGGAATCGTGTGGTGCCCGGCCGCGGTCACCGCCTCGTCGACGGCCTCGTCACCGACGGTGACGCCGTGATGCTCCTCGAGCCCGCGCGCCTGCTCCTTGACGATCTGCCGCAACAGATCGCCCGCCAGCTCCTCGAGATAGAGGAGCGACGTGCGGCGCGAATACAACGGATCCGCCGCCAGCTTGGTCTCGTACTCCTTCGGGATGGTCGTGAAGATCGCGCGTAGCGAGCCCGCCGCGAGCAGCGGACGAAAGCACGCGGTCATGTCGTTGATGAGCGGCGTCGCCCCCGGCTGCCCCGAGAGCAGGTGCAGATCGTCGACGACCAGCACCGTCTTCGGCAGCCGCGACACTTGCACCAGCGTGTCGGTCACCGCCGCCGTGCCGATCTTACCGAGCACCACCGCCGTCAGGATCTGCGGGATGTCGAGCTGCGCGAAGGTGTGATCCTTGAGCGCCGCGATGCGCCCGTCGAGCGCCGCGCGCGCGAGCCCGCGCACCAGGCCGGTCTTGCCGGTACCGGAATCGCCGAGCACCATCGCCGCCGGATCGACGCGGCGTAAGAGCGCGCGCGTCAGCCGCTCGAGCGGAATCTCGCGCCCGAGCACCGTCGCCGGCGCCGACGCGAGCAGCGCTGCGTCCCAGGGAACCAGATACGGAATGGCTGACACGGCGCTCATGGCGCGACGATTGTACTATAGTGCGCGCGTGGGCCGGTTGCTGCTGGCGTTCGCGCTCGTTCTCGCGTCCGCGCCGTCGGCGCGGGCCGGCGTCGTGCTCCTCGGCAGCGAGCGCTCCGCCGACGACAAGGTCGCGCTCGACGCCGCCCGCCAGACCGCGCCGGCGTTCTCGTTCGCCGACGAAGACTCCGCCGACGCCGCCGAGCAGCTGCGCCACGCCGACGTCATCCTCGCCGTCGGCGCGCGCGCTCTCGCCATGGCGCGCACGGTCGCGCCCGAGACGCCGCTGGTCTACGCGATGGTGCCCGCCGCCGACGTGCAAGCGGGCAAGAGCGTCACCGGCGTCGCGCTCGAGGTCCCCGCCTACGCCGAGCTCGCGCAGTGGAAGCAGCTGCGCTGGGACGGGGTCCGCGTCGGCGTCGTGCAGGAAAAGGGCGCGCCCGTGGCCGGCACCAACAAGGCCGCCGCCGCGCTCGGGGTGACGCTGACCACGCGCGTGGTCGACGGCCCGGCGCACGTCGGCGCCGCCGTCGACGAGCTGGCGCCCAAGGTCGACGCCGTGTGGATCACGACGGCGCTGCCGCAAGCCGCAGCGGCAAAGTGGCGCGGCCGGGTCGCGCTCCTCGGCGGCAACGAGAGCGCCACCGCGGTCGGCGCGCTCTTTTCGCTCGCGCCCGACGCCGCCGACATCGGCCGCCGCGCCGCGCGCCTGGCGCTCGGCATCGCCGGCCGCGCGCCCGCCGCGCGACTGCCGATGCCGCCGCCGGAGACGAGCCCGGGCGCGCTCACGCTCAACGCCGCGGCCGCGACGGCGCTCGGCATCGAGCTGCCCGATCCGATCGTGAAGAAGGCGCGCAAGGTCTA
Organism: Polyangia bacterium; assembly: GCA_036494045.1. GTDB lineage: Bacteria > Myxococcota_A > Polyangia > Palsa-1104 > Palsa-1104 > JAQBQH01. The sequence continues at coordinate 6,556 of DASXOU010000764.1, forward strand.
CCACTAGCCGCGGGCACGTCGCTTGCTGTTCCCATGAGCATGCGGCGCGGTCGCGTGTTCGTCGGCACCAGCGGCTGGATCTATCCGCACTGGCGCGACCACTTCTATCCCGCGCGGCTGCCCCTCGAGCAGCGCCTCGCCTTCTACGCGTCGCAGCTCGACAGCGTCGAGATCAACGGCACCTTCTACAGCCTCGGCCGCCCGCCGCGCTTCGCCGCTTGGCGAGAGCAGACGCCCGACGGATTCACCTTCGCCGTCAAAGGCAGCCGCTACCTCACGCACATGCTCAAGCTGCGCAATCCGCGCGCGCCGCTGGCGAATTTTTTCGCGCAGGGCGTGCTTCTCCTCGGCAAGAAGCTGGGCCCGATCTTGTGGCAGCTTCCGCCGTTCCTCGCGTTCGACGCCGATCGCGCGCGCGCCTTTTTCGATCTGTTGCCCCGCGATCTCGCCGACGCCGAGCGCCTCGCGCGCCGTCACGATCACCGGCTCTCCGGCCGCAGCGCGCTCACCGCCCCCGACGGCCACGGCCGCCCGCTCCATCACGCGCTCGAGGTGCGCCATGCGACGTGGCTCGACGAAGCCGCGCTTCGCCTGCTCGCCGAATACGACGTCGCGCTCGTCACCGCCGACACGGCCGATCATCATCCGCTCTCGCTCGAGCGCACCAGCGCCACGCTCGCCTACGCCCGCCTGCACGGCTCGCAGGCGCTCTACGCCTCGCGCTACCGCGACGACGAGCTCGACGACTGGGCCGCGCTCGTCGATGGCTGGCGCGCCCGCGGCAGCGACGTCTACGTCTACTTCGACAACGACGCCCAGGCCTACGCACCCGCCGACGCCCGCCGCCTCCTCGATCGAGTGGATCCACGACTACGGCGATCGCCGGTTGACGCGCATCCGTAGCGCCCCATCACTACGCGACATTCCAGGAGGCGAACATGGCGCTCACCATCGACAAGCAGATCGAGGAGCTCAACGAGCTCATCCGTTTCGACTTCGACGCCATCGGCGCATACGACTCGGCGATCAACGACATCAAAGAGATCCCGGTGCGCGATCCGCTGATCCGGTTTCGCGGCGATCACGAGCGGCATGTGCAGAACCTGTCGCAGTTGGTGATCCGCCTCGGCGGCAAGCCCGCCGCCGGACCCGACGTCAAAGGCTTCGTGCGCAAGACCATGACCAAGGTGGCCGGCCTCGGCGGCACCGAGCTGACGCTCAAGGCGATGAAGTCGAACGAGGAGGTCCTCAACAAGACCTACGCGCACCATCTGTCGCTCGACTTCCCCGACGACATCAAGCAGGTCATTCGCGGCAACTACGCCGACGAGCAGCGCCACCTGGCCTGGGTCGAGCAAGCGCTGCAGACGCGGCTGTGGGAGACCGGGCTCGGCGCGCATCCGTAGTCAGCGCGCGCGAAATCCGCGCTCACCGACGAGCGGCACGAACACGACGCCGCCGCGATCGCTGATCGACAGATGTCCATCGTCGTCGCGGCGGATGAGGCGCAGCGATTGAACCGCGCCGCCACCGACGGGCACCACCAGCCGCCCGCCGCGCGCGAGCTGCGCCAACAGCTCGCTCGGCACCGCCGGCGCCGCCGCCGTCACCACGATCGCGTCATAGGGCGCGTGCGCCTGGAGCCCGATCGAGCCGTCGCCGATGAACACGTGCACGTTGTCGAGGCCGAGCGCGCGCAAGACGAAGCGCGCGCGCCGCGCCAGCACCGGCACGCGCTCGATCGTGTAGACCTCGCGCGCCAATCGCCCGAGCACCGCCGCCTGATAGCCCGAGCCGGTGCCGACCTCGAGCACGCGCTCGTGGCCGCGCAGCGCCAGCGCGTCGGTCATCCAGCCGACGACGAACGGCTGCGAGATGGTGACGTCGAATCCGATCGGCACCGCGTGATCCTCGTAGGCCTGCGCGCGCACCGGCATCGGCACGAACGTGTGGCGCGGCAACGAGGCCATCGCCGACAGCACGCGCTCGTTGCCGAGGCCGCGCGCACGCAACTGCGTGTCGACCATGCGCTGCGCCGCTGGACGAGCGTGATGCGCCGCTTGTCTCATGATGGTCTAAGGCAGCTGCAGTACGCGTGCCCGCCCGCTCAGCGCGCGCAGCGAAAGCCGAGATCGTCGTCGCGATAGTCGGGCGGAAAGGCGTTGCGATTGGAGGCGCGCGGCAGCCCGAACATCGAGCAGCAGGCGCCCCCGCGCACGACCCGGCGCTCGCCGTGCCGAGGACCGGGCGGATTCGCCACCGGCGCGCGCGCGTAATAGCGTGGGTCGTACCAATCGGCGACCCACTCCCAGACGTTGCCGGCGAAGTCGTGCAGCGCGCCGCCGGCGCCGGCGCCGGGATAGGACCCGACGTCGACGGGGTGACCGGGATTTTGCGGGCAGCGCCCTTCGCCTTCGAAGTTGCCGAAGTTCGCGCGCGCGCAGTCGGGCGTGTCGCCCCACGGGTAGGTCCGCCCGTCGGTGCCGCGGGCCGCGCGCTCCCACTCGGCCTCGGTCGGCAGGCGCTTGTGGGCCCAGCGGCAGTAGCGGTCGGCGTCGTTCCACGAGACGCCCGTCACCGGCCGCTTCGAGCTCGCATTGTCGCCGCGGGCCGGCTGACAGGCGCCGGCGGCGACGCACACTGCGTATTCGGCGCGCGTGACCTCGTCGGCGTCGATGGAGTAGGCCGAGAGCACCACCGCGTGGCGCGGCTGCTCGTCGAGCTCGGGCCCGCCGCCCATGACGAAAGATCCGCCGAGAATGCGCACCATTGCCGACACGAGGGAGACAATCAGCCGTTCCACGGTACAATTCATAGTCGAAAGGACCACCATCATGAAGCCGTCCATTCGCTCCACGGGCATCGCGTTCCTGCTGCTCGGCATCGGCCTCGCGGCCTGGGGCTTCGTCGGCCTCGTCCCGAGCCCGATCCAGATTGGCGTCGGCGCGGCGATGGCGCTCACCGGGCTCGGCCTGTTCTTCCGCGCGCGCCTGGCGCACAACGCGGGCCTCGCCATCGCGACCGGCGCCAGCGGCCTCGGCGGTTGGAACCTGTATCACGCCCTCGAAGGCGCGCAGCGGCTCGCCGCCGTCAAAGCCGGCGTCATGCTCGCCGTCGGGCTCTACCTGCTCGTCTCGCTCGCCCTCACGCGCGCCCAGTTCGCCGCCAAGAAGTAGCCCGCCGCTACGGCTCGAGCGACAGCTCGAGATCGATCGTGTGATGCTCGACGTCGAGCCGGGTCAGCGGCGTCACCGCGCCGCGCACCGTCGCCGCCAGCCGCCGGATGTCGCCGACGAGCCGCGCGCGGCTGAACGTGTCGCCCGCGCGCGTCGCCAGCTGCCCGCGCAGCGCCGCCGTCTCGCGCGGCCACGCGCCGCTGAATGAGATCGCCCGCACTGTGTAGCGCGCCCCTTCGTCGACGCGCACCACCAGCGCCCCGTCGCTGGCGCGCACCGGCTCGGCGACCCGCACCGCGACGTAGCCGTTGTCGAAGTAGAGCGCGGTCACCGCCAGCGCCAGCCGCTCCGGTCCGTCGTCGTCGCTGATCGCCGGACCCAGCCGCTCGACCACCGCATGCAACGCCGTCGTCGCCACCGCGCGGTTGCCCTCGAACCGCACCGCTTGCAGCGCCGGCCCTGCCTGCGTCGTCACCGCCACGCTCGCGAGCACGCCCCACAAAAGCCACGACATACTCGTTGGAGCGCGCGGTACCGTCGCCGGGTTGCCAGCTAGTAATACATCTTTATCGACGGCCAGATCTGCGACAGCGGGCGCGCGATGCCGCGACAAATGAGGATGCGCGTCGGATTTTCCCACGGCATCGCCAGCGGCGTCGCCACCACCGCCGCCTCGACGCTCGAGCGAAACAGGTGCGCCTCGGCGCCGCAGTCGCCATGCACGTCGACGAGCACGTCGCCGTCGAATCCGCGCGTGCCCCACAGGAAATATTGATTGTGCCGGCTCAACACCGGCGGCAAATGGTAGCGCTCGCCGAAAAAGTCGATCGCCGCCGCCTCCCCATAGTTCGACGCCACGATCGCGACGCGCGCCCGCTCCGCCGCCGGCAGCGACGCCACCGTCCGCCCGACCGCGTCGGCGAGCTCGGGCCAGCCGCGCATGTCGGCCCAATCCTGCGGCAGCGCCGTCGCCGGCGCGTGCTCGGTGCGCGTCGCCTCCGCGTGCAACACGGGCGCCATCGCGCGGTGATAGCGCAAGAACGCATCGATCGGCAGCACCGGCAGCACATACGGCACGAGCACGATTCCCGCGCCCGCGGCGATCGTCGTCAGCACCGGCCGCAGCCACACACGCGCGCGCGTGAACCGCTCGACGGCGACGCCGCCCGCCGCGAACAGCACCGGATACGCGTCCGCCGGATAATAGTGCTTGGCGTGCGACGCGATCATCGCGGCGATGAGCACGCCGAACGCGAGCGCCAAGAAGCGCGTCGTCGGCCGCATCGCCAGCCACGCGAGCCCGGCGAGCCACGCGAGCGCCAAGATCGGATTCGTAATCAGCAGCTCGGCCTCGAGATACGCCGCCGGCGACAGAATGACGTTCTTGCCCGCTTGCCCGTTGCGCAGAAGCTCGAGCATGGGAAACCCGTGCCGCGCCTGCCACGCGAAGTTGGGCAGCGCCAGCATCACCGCGATGCCGACCCCGGCCGCGAACCACGCGTTGCGCAGGATCCGCCGCTCGCGCGTACAGACGAGGCCGACCAGCAGCGCGACGGCAAAGTAGATCACGCTGTACTTGGCCTCGAGCGTGACGCCGAGTAGCGCGCCGACGCCGAGCCAGCGACGGCGATCGGCCCCGCGCGACAGCCGTAGCACCTCGAGCCCGATGAGCGGCCAGGTCCACAAACCGATCGTGTCGGTGCTCAGCTTCATGCCGAAGCTACACAAGACGGGACAGAACGCGGCTGTCAGCGCCGCGAACGCCTGCGCGAACGCGCCGCCGCCAAGCTCGGCCGCCAGCACGCACGTGACGTACACCGACGCCGCCGCGCACAGCGCAGCGACGGCGCGCAAGGCGACGAGCGAGTGGCCGAACGCCTGCGACGCTGCGGCGAGCAGAGGCACGAGCGGCGGTTGGTCGACGTAACCGAGCGCCGGATGGCGGCCGCAGATGATGAAGTAGAGCTCGTCGCGAAAGTAGCCGTAGTGCGGATTGGCGACGAGGTGCACGCCGAACGTCAGCGCCGCCGCGACCCACGGAACGCGCGAACGCAGCGGCGCCGACGGTTCGTTCATTCGTCCTCCTCAGCCC
>DASXOU010000765.1:0-2911 GCA_036494045.1 Polyangia bacterium
GCGCGACCGAAGCGCCGAGGCCGCCTTCGGCGCGCGCGTACGGAAGCAGCGTCAGCGGCAGCGCCGCGGCACGGCCGAGCGCGTGCGCGGCGACGATCGTGCGCCACCCGAGCGACGGCGGCAGCGCGCCCAGCGCCGCCACTTGCGCGCCGAGCACCAGCACCAGCGCTACCACGCCGTAGCTGCCGACGCGCGAGTCGCGCATGATCTCGAGGCGGCGCGCGCGATCGCTGCCGCCGCCGATCCCGTCGGCGGTGTCGGCGAGGCCGTCCTCGTGAAACGCGCCGGTCACGAGGATCGCGGCGGCGAGCGCGGCCCACGGCGCGAGCGACGGCAAATGCGCGTGCACGAGCGCCCAATACGCGGCGGCGGCGAGCGCGCCCACGCCGGCGCCGACGATGGGAAACCAGCCCGCTGCCGCGCCGAGCTCGCGCGTCGTCGGCGCCGCCGACAGCCGCACCGGCACGCGCGTCATCATCTGCACGGCGACGAGGAACGTTCGCATGGCGCGCGTGATATGTAGCATGAGCGATGTCGATCTCGAAGGCAGCCCGCGCCACGCCCGCGCGCGTCACCGTCGTGACGCTGTCGGCGCTCGCGCTCGCGCTGGCGGCGATCGCCGCGTCACTGGCGCTCGGGGTCGAGCGCGTGTCGCTGTCGCGGGCGCTCGCCGATCGCGGCTCGCTCGATGCCGACATCCTGTTTTCGGCGCGCGCGCCGCGCGTGTTTCTCGGCGCGCTCGTGGGCGCCGCGCTGTCGGCCGCGGGCGTGGCGTTTCAGGCGCTCCTGCGCAATCCGCTCGCCGATCCCTACGTGCTCGGCGTCTCGGGCGGCGCGGCGGCGGCCGGCACCGCGGCGGCGCTCGTCGGTGGCGCGTCGCTCTTCGGGATCTGGACGCGGCCGGCGTTCGCCTTTGTCGGCGCGCTCGGGGCGGTCGCGTTGGTCTACGCGTTCGGGCGCGTGCGCGGCGCGCTCGTGCCGCACGTGGCTCTGCTCGCCGGCGTCGTGGTCAACGCGCTCGCCGGCGCGGTGATCCTGGCGCTGCGCTTGTTCCTGGCGCCGTTCGCCGCCGCCGACGCGCTGGCGTGGCTGACCGGATCGCTCGGCACCGTCGACGGCATGCGCGTGGCGGCGCTCGGCGTCTACGCGCTCGTGGCGCTCGTCGTGCTCGGCTGGTCGGCGGTCGACATGAACGCGCTCTCGCTCGGCGAGGAGGCAGCGCACTCGGTAGGCGTCGACGTGGAGCGCTCGCGGCGCGTGATCTTCTTCGCGGCTTCCTTGCTCACCGCCGCCGCGGTCGCGTTCGCCGGGCCCATCGGCTTCGTCGGCATCGTCGTGCCGCACGCGCTCAGGCGAATCGTCGGCGCCGATCATCGATTGCTGTTGCCCGCGTCGATCTTCGGCGGCGCGGCGTTCCTCGTCGCCACCGACACCGCCTCCCGGCTGTCGTTCCTCGCGCTCGGCACCGAGCCTGCCGTCGGCATCCTGACGGCGCTCATCGGCGCGCCGCTTTTCCTCGTGATCCTGCGCCGTCGCACCGGGGAGCGCGCGCTGTGAAGCGGCTCGCTTGCGCGGCTCTATTAATGATGGCGGCGTGCCACCAGCCGTCGGCGCCCACGACTGCCCCGGCGGCGCGCCGCGTCGTCTCCTTGGCGCCGTCGACGACCGAGATCCTGTTCGCGCTCGGCGCCGGCGATCGCGTGGTCGGCGTCGATCAATACAGCGACTGGCCGCCCGAGGCCGCCAAGGTGGCGCGCGTCGGCAGCGATCTTCAGCCGAGCGTCGAGCGCATCCTGGCGCTCAAGCCCGACGTCGTCTTCATCGCCACCAGCGCCAACTCGCGCGAGCTGCCCGCCGAGCTCGAGCGCGTTGGCGTGCACGTGGTGATCTCGCAGGTCGTCACGCTCGACGACTTGTGGCGCGACATCGAAGCGACCGGCGACGCCGTCGGCCGCCACGACGCCGCCATCGCGCTGGTCGCCCGGCTGCGCGCGCGCCTCGCCGCCATCCATGCGCGCGTCGCCGCGCTGCCGGCACCGAAGGCGCTCGTGGTCGTGTGGGCCGATCCGCTCACCGTCGTCGGCGGCCACAGCTTCGTCGACGACGCCATCCGCGCCGCCGGCGGCGACAACATCGCCGCCGACTCGCAACAGCCGTATCCACAATATTCGGTCGAACGCATGCTGGCGCGCGCGCCCGAGGTCATCGTCGTCGGCAGCCACAAAGGCGGCCCGGCGCTGGCGCCGCTGACCGCGCACGCGTCGCTGCCCGCCGTCAAAAACAATCGGGTCCACTCCATCGACGGCGATCTGCTCTTCCGTCCCGGCCCGCGCATCGTCGACGGCATCGAGCTTTTGGCGAGGCTGTTCCACCCATGATCCGCGCGCGCGGCCTCACCTTCGGCTACGGCGCGCCGCTCCTCGCCGGCGTCGACCTCGACGTCGCCCGCGGCGAGATCGTCGGCATCCTCGGCGCCAACGGCGCCGGCAAGTCCACGCTCGCGCGCCTGCTCCTCGGCTTGCAACGTCCCGCCGCCGGCGCCGTCGCCATCGACGACCACGATCTGGCCGCGCTGTCGCCGCGCGCGCGCGCCCGCCTCGTCGCCGCCGTCCTGCAGGACGAGCCGCTCGAGTTCCCCTTCACCGCGCTCGAGGTCGTGCTCATGGGCCGGCGCGCGCGCCTCGGCCCGTTCGGCTTCGAGGCCGCCGCCGATCTCGACGCCGCCGAGCGCGCGATGCGCGACACGGGCGTCCTCGATCTCGCCGCGCGCCCGCTCGCGGAATTGTCGGGCGGCGAGCGCCGGCGAGTGCTCATCGCGCGCGCCCTCGCGCAAGACACGCCCGCCCTCATCCTCGACGAGCCGGCCGCCGCGCTCGACGTGCGCCACCAGCTCGAGCTCTTCACCCTCCTC
>DASXOU010000766.1:0-4488 GCA_036494045.1 Polyangia bacterium
AGGCCGCGATCGGCGGAGATGATGATGAGCCGCGCCGTCTTGATCTCGCGCTTCTGCAGGAGCGGATGGCTCTCCTCGGCAGCTTCCAGCGACAAGCGCGCCGTGACGTCACCGAGAACTTCGGTGAGCCGCTGCGCGTAGGGACGCGCGGCGACGATCGCGTCCTGCGCGCGCCTGAGGCGCGCCGCGGCGACCAGCTTCATCGCCTTGGTGATCTTCTGCGTGTTCTTGACCGACGCGATGCGCGTGCGGATCGCTTTCAGCGACGGCATGGTTACGCCTGCGCCGTCTTCGTCGCCGAGAACTCCTTATTGTACTCGGTCAGCGCCGACTTCATCATCTCGGTCAGATCATTGAACGCCTTGCCGTCGTTGCACTTGGTGCGAATGGTCGTCAGCACGTCGGGGCGGCGCGACTCCATCCACGGATAGAGCTCGCGCTCCCAGCGGCCGATGTCGCCGATGGCGAGCTGATCGAGAAAGCCGTTGAGGCCTGCGTAAAGCACGATGATCTGCCGCTCGACCGGCAGCGGCTGATATTGCCCCTGCTTCAAGAGCTCGACCATGCGCGCGCCGCGGGCGAGCTGGTTCTGCGTCGCCTTGTCCATGTCGCTGGCGAACTGCGAGAACGCCGCGAGCTCGCGATACTGCGCGAGCGTGAGGCGCAGGGTGCCGGCGACCTTCTTCATCGCCGCCACTTGCGCCGAGCCGCCGACGCGCGACACCGAGAGGCCGACGTTCACGGCGGGACGGACGCCCGAGTAGAACAGGTCGGTCTCGAGGTAGATCTGCCCGTCGGTGATCGAGATGACGTTGGTCGGGATGTAGGCCGAGACGTCCCCTGCTTGCGTCTCGATGATCGGCAGCGCCGTCAACGATCCCGCGCCGCGCTCGTCCGACATCTTGGCCGCGCGCTCGAGGAGGCGCGAGTGCAAGTAGAAGACGTCGCCCGGATACGCTTCGCGGCCCGGCGGACGGCGGAGGAGGAGCGACAGCTGGCGATACGCGACCGCGTGCTTCGACAGATCGTCGTAGACGATGAGCGCGTGGCCGCCATTGTCGCGCCAATGCTCGCCGATGGTGGCGCCGGTGAACGGCGCCAGGAACTGCAGCGGCGCCGACTCCGACGCCGTCGCCGCGACGACGATCGTGTAGTCCATGGCGCCGAACGAGCGCAGCTTGTCGACGACCGAGGCCACCGTCGACTGCTTCTGCCCGATGGCGACGTAGATGCACGTGACGCCGAGGCCCTTCTGATTGATGATCGTGTCCGTCGCCACCGCGGTCTTGCCGGTCTGACGATCGCCGATGATGAGCTCGCGCTGTCCGCGGCCGATCGGGATCATCGAGTCGATCGCCTTGAGGCCCGTCTGCAGCGGCTCGTGCACGCTCTTGCGCGCGACGATGCCGGGCGCCTTGATCTCGACCTTGCGCATCGTCTTGGCGAGGATCGGCCCCTTGCCGTCGATCGGCTGGCCGAGCGCGTTGACGACGCGGCCGACCAGCTCGTCACCGACGGCGACCGAGGCGATCTTGCCGGTGCGCTTGACCTGATCGTTCTCGCGGACCTTCTCGTATTCGCCGAGGAGCGCGACGCCGACGTTGTCCTCTTCGAGGTTGAGGACGATGCCCTTGACGTCGTGCGGAAACTCGAGAAGCTCTCCCGCCATCGCGCCGGCGAGGCCGTAGACGCGCGCGATGCCGTCGCCGACGGTGAGCACGGTGCCGGTCTCGACGACCGAGACCTTCTGATCGTACTCCTCGATTTGCTTGCGGATGATCTGCGAGATCTCTTCGGCTTTGATGTCCATTTGTCCCTTTATTCCGACAGCAGCTCTTCGCGAAGCTGCTGCAGCTGAGTCCGAACGCTGCCGTCGTACACGGTGTCGCCGAGCTGCGTGACCAAACCGCCCAGGATCGCCGGATCCTCGCGTTTCTCGAAGATCACGGTCTTGCCCGACGACTTCTCGAGCGCGGTCTTGAGGCGCGTCTCGAGCAGCGGATCGAGCGGTCGCGCCGAGGTCACGGTCGCGCGCACGCGGCCGGCGTGCTCGTCGACGAGCGCGCGATGCGCCCGCGCGATCTCGGGCAACGACGCGATCCGCCCCTTGTCGAGGAGCAGCATGATGAAGTTGCGTACCGTCTTCGACGCCGCCAACCGGCGCAGAAGCTCGTCCATGATGAGCTTGCGCTTCTCGAGCGAGAAGATTGGGTTCTCGAGCGCGTTGCGCAATTCGGGCGAGCTGCGTAACGTGTCGGCGGCGCGCTCGAGCTCCTTGCCGTAGGCGTCGAAGGAGTTGTCGTGGATGCCGATGGCCAGGAGCGCCTTGGCGTAGCGACGGGCGATCGAGCCGGTGATCACGAGGGCCTCCCGGCCTTGGCGCGCGCTTCGACGTCGTGCACGTACTTCTCCGCCATCTTGCGCTGGTCGTCGGCGCCAATGTTCTTCTTCAGCGAATCCTCGGCGGCGGCGACGGCGGCCTCGATGACGCCCTGGCGCAATTCGCGGCGCGCGCGATCGATCTCGGCGGCGATCTGCCGCTCGGCGTCTTCCTTGAGCCGCTTGGCGTCGGCTTCGGCGGTGGCGATGATGCGCGCCTTCTCCGCCTCGGCTTCCTTTTTGATCTGCGCGAGCAGCGTGTCGATCTCGCGATCGATGCCGCCGATCTTCTCTTGATACCTCGCGAGCGTCTTCTCGGCTTCGGCGCGCAGCTTGGCCGCCTCGTCGAGGTTCTTGGCGATCGAGTCGTGACGATCGGCCATGTACTGCTTGAGCGGCTTCCACGCCAGGCGCGACATGATGCCGAGGAAGATGACGAAGTTGATGAGCGCGAAGCCGAACGGCGGCGGCCAACCTTTGTGCGTCGGATCTTTCGCGTGGTGGCCGCCGGTATCGTAATCCCAGCTCCACCAATTGACGATGCCGGTCGCTTCCGACTCGTTGACGTCGGCGCCGGCGCCGTACGCGCCGCCTTCGGGCGACTGCTGGCCTTCTTTGTTTTCCTGCGCGACGCCTTCTTGCGCCATGACCGGCCCTGCGAGCAACGCAGCGACGGCAAACGCGCTCAACAGCTTCTTCATCACGCGGCCTCCCGGCCGAGGATCTTCTTCACGATCTGCCGCGCCAGCGTCGTCGACTCGGCGGTGAGCGTCTCGCGCGCCCGGCCGGCGTCGGCAGCTATTTTGCCGCGCGCAGCGTCGAGCGTCTTCTGCGCCTCGTCGCGCGCTGCGCCCAGCACCTGGCGCTCGTGGATCGCGCCTTCGCCGCGCAGCCGCGCGCGCTCCTCGGCGCCGCGCAGCCGCGCCTTGGTCAGCTTGGCGTCGTAGTCGGCGTTGGTCTGCCGCGCGCGCTCCTGCATCGCGGACGCTTCTTCGCGCGCGCCTTCGATTCCCTTGTGCCGCGCGTCTCGCATTTTCAGATACGGGCGGAACAGGAAACGCGACAGCACGGCCAACATGATCACGAAGAAGGCGAACTGAACGAACAGCGTGCCGTCCACGTCGATGAGCGGCGGGGTTGATTCCTCGTGCGCGATCGACAAGGTCGCGACAATCATGATTTCTCCAAGAACTCTGCGGGCAAGGGCGCGGCTCTCTTAACACCCTGGACGCAAGGTGTCAACACGAGGGCTTTATAACGTGCGTGTGAGGCGCCGCCAGGTCGGCGCGCTACTTCTTGGCGGGGGGCGTCTGCGACGGATTCGGCGGGGTAGAGCCGCCGCCGCCGCCCTTGGCTGCCGCTTCGGCGAGCCCTTGCAGGGTCTTGGGCACGTTGGTCGTCCCCTGCTGATGGATGTTCTCCATCTTGGAGAAGCCCTCGAACGAGACGCCCTTGTCGATATAGAGCGACGGCGTCTCGATGTTGCCCTTCACGCGCGCGGGCGCGTGGAGCTCGACGGCGCGCTTGGCGCGGATGTTCCCCGTCACGTTGCCTTCGACGATGATGACGCCGACGTCGATCTCGGCCGAGACCATCGCGCCTTCGCCGACGACGAGGACGTCCTCGGAGAAGATCTCGCCCGAGAGCTTGCCGTCGATGCGGACGGTGCCTTCGAACGTCAGTTTGCCTTCGAATTCAGACCCGCGACCGAGGAGCGTGGTGATCTCGCCCTGCGGTCGCTCACTCTGTGCAGGAAGCGCCATGGCCCGCGATCGTACCGCCGACTACTTGGCTTTTTCAAGCGGGATCGACAGCTGCAGCAGACGCTTTCCCGCCCACGGGACGGTCTTGTGCGCGACTTTGTATCCGCGCAGACGGAGCTCGATGACGACGTCGTCGTTCGGCGGCAGATCGCCGACCGTCGTGGGGGTCATGCCGCGGATGCGGCCGTTGACGATGGCCTCGGCGCCCGGCGGCGTCGACGCGATTTCGACGGTGCCGACGGTCGGCACCAGCACAGCCTGCACGCGCACCTCGCGCTCGCCGGCCGGGAACTTCACGTCCGATTCCCAGACATCGAAGCCGCTCTTCGAGACGCGGACGTGGTGC
>DASXOU010000767.1:0-5082 GCA_036494045.1 Polyangia bacterium
CGACGTCGAGGCGCTCCTGGTGGCGCCGCGCGATCGCGACGGCCGCAATCGTCAAGAACGCTTCGACTGCTTCCTCGTGCCCATCTCTGCCTGCTACGAGCTCGTCGGGCGCGTCAAGCGCTGCTGGCGCGGCTTCGACGGCGGCGACGAGGCGTGGCGCGAGATCGACGGCTTCTTCGCCCGCGTGCGCGCGCGCTCGGAGCCGCGCGCATGATCGACCTCGCATTCTCCGTCGCCGGCGCGCGCGTGCAGCCACACGCGGCACAACCGACCCTCGTGCTCGCGCTCGTCATCGAGGAGCGCGGCGGGCAGTCGCTCGAGGGCCTGGCGCTGCAGTGCCAGCTGCGCATCGAGCCGCAGCGCCGCGGCTACGCGCCTGAGGAGGAGCGCCGGCTCGCCGATCTCTTCGGCGACGCCGACCGCTGGTCGTCGACGATGCGCCCGCTGCCGTGGATCGACACGACGCTGTTCACGCCCGCGTTCGACGGTCGCACCGAGGTCGAGCTCGCGGTTCCGTGCAGCTACGATCTCGAGGTCGCGGCCGCCAAGTACTTCGGCGCGCTCGTCGATGGCGAGGTGGCGCTGCGCCTGCTCTTCCGCGGCACCATCTTCGCGCGCGGCGAGGGCGGGCTCGAGATGACGCCGCTGCCGTGGGATCGCGAGACGACCTGGCGCCTGCCGGTGGCGCTGTGGCGCGCGGCCATCGACGGCCACTTCCCCGACGCCGGCTGGCTGCGCCTGCGCAAGGAGACCATCGACGCGCTCCTCGCCTTCAAGGGGCGCCACGCGCTGCCGAGCTGGGACGGCGTCATCGCGCAGCTCCTCAAGGTGCAGCCGTGAGCTTCGCCGACGTGCGCCGCATCGCCGACGCCATCCTGTACGAGGGCTACGTCCTCTATCCCTATCGCGCCTCGTCGCGCAAGAACCGCTATCGCTGGACCTTCGGCGTGGTGGCGCCGCGCGCCTGGAGCGCGGCCGGCGGCTGCGAGCCGTCGGCGGCGACGCTCGAGTGCGTGATCGAGACGGCCGACGGCGCGAGCGCGCCGGCGATCGATGGCGCGCTGCGCTTTTTGCACGTCGAGCGGCGCAGCGTCGAAGCGGCGAACGCGGGCGGTTTCGTCGCCGTCCCGTCGCTCACCGCCGGCGGCGAGGAGCACATCACGTGGGAAGACGGCGTCGAGCGCGAGCTGCCGTTCACCGTCGCCGCCGGCGCCGGCGAGCTCGCGCACGGCTGGCCGGCGAGTCGCGAGTCGCGGCCGCTCCGCGACGACGGCCGCGTCGTCGGGCGTGTCGTGCGCGTGCAACGGGCGCTGACGCTGGCGCTGCGCACGTCGCTGGTGCGGCTCGACCAGCGCCTGACGAAGCTGACGATCACCGTCGAGAACGTGAGCGCCGTCGACGACGTCGCCGCGCCGCGCGAAGAGGCCGTCGCCTCGGCGCTCGTCGGCGCGCACCTCATGCTCTCCGTGCGCGACGGCGCGTTCGTCTCACTCCTCGATCCGCCGCCGGCCGCGCGCGCCGCCGCCGCCGACTGCCGCAACGTCGGCCTCTTCCCCGTCCTCGCCGGCGCGCCCGGCACGCGCACGCTGCTGTTCGCCTCGCCGATCGTGCTCTACGATCACCCGCAGATCGCCGCCGAGAGCCCGGGCGACAGCTTCGACGGCACCGAGATCGACGAGCTGCTCACGCTCTCGACACGCAGCCTCACCGACGACGAGAAGCGGCAGGCGCGCGCCACTTCGCATCGCAGCGCCGAAGTGATCGATCGCGCCGATCGCCTCGCCGACGCCGCGCTCCTGCAGCTTCACGGCCGGGGCAGCGTCAGCGCCGGCGGCGGCATCGCGCGCGGCAGCCGCGTGCGCGTGCGCCTCGGCGCGCCGGCCGGCACGCGCCGCACCGACGCGCAAGACATGTTCCTCGACGGCCGCGTCGGCGTTGTCGAAGAGGTGCGCCAGGACGTCGACGGCCAAACCCACTTCGCGATCCTCCTCGAAGACGATCCCGGCGCCGATCTGCACCGCTGGTACGGGCGCCACCTGTACTTCCGCCCCGAGGAGCTCGAGCTCGTGGAGCCGGCGTCGTGACGCGCACGCTGGTGGCCGGCATCGGCAACGTCTTCTTCGGCGACGACGGCTTCGGCTGCGAGGTCGCGCGCCGCCTCGCCGGCGCTCCGCCGCGCGACGGCGTCTCGGTCGTCGACTTCGGCATCCGCGGCATGCACCTCGCGTACGAGCTGTCGTCGGGCGGCTGGGACGCCGCCATCATCGTCGACGCGGTGGCGCGCGGCGGCCGCGTCGGCACGCTCTACGTGCTCGATCCCGCGCTCGACGACGACGCCGCGTCCGCGCCGTCCGTCGCCGACGCGCACGGCGTCGATCTCGGCGCCGTCTTCGCCATGACGCGCACGCTCGGCGTGCCGCCGGCCCGCGTCGTCGTCGTCGGCTGCGAAGCAGCCACCGTCGACGAAGGCATGGGCCTGAGCGTGCCGCTCCTGGCCGCGGTCGAGCCCGCCGTCGCGCTCGTTCACCAACTGCTCGAGGGAGGTCGGCAATGAGGCGCTGGAAGCACGACGACAATGGCGGCAATCGGGTGGCCAAGGTGGTCGGCATGCTCGCGCTCGCCGGCGCGGGCGTATTCCTCTTGACCCAGATCAACAGCCTGCGCCGCTACATCCACATCCGCCGCATGTCGGCACGCCGGCATCCACGCCCGCCGGGCACGGTTCGCGAGGCGGCGGATGCGCCGCCGCGGTGGGGCACGACGCACTGGCCGATGCATTAGGGGCCGTGCCCTAGTCGGCGCGGGCGGGCGAAGCGCGGCCCACGCGCCCGCCGTGATGCCAACTGGGCGAGCGAGACCACGCGCTCGGCGTGCGCGTGCAGATACTCGCGCGCGCGTGACACCTGCCGCGGCGGCGGCGACGGCACGGCGGCCGTGTCGACGAGATCCATTCGATTTGCATCGAGGTTGAACGCGACCACCCGGACGCTACCCCGTCGCCAGCGCCGTAGCGACCGGCGGCGACGCCATCCCGGGGTGTCTTTCGCCAAAGACAAACTGGGAACATCCAGATGGCGATCGAGATTGTCGCTTAGCGCGGGCTCACGTCGCCCACCGTCGAGACGCTACTTCCAGCAATCTTGCTGTGCGAGGAAGTGACCCACCGACGGAAAGTAGTAGGCCCAGAGAAAGCACATCTCGTTGGACTGCGCCGACTCACCGAACGTGTAGGTCATGCTGTCGAGATTGTCGTAGGAGCACTGCCAGCGCAGCCCTTCGCCCGGCGCGAACGAGACCAGATTCGCGTCGTTGAACAGCACGAGCGGCGGATTGTCGTAGGGCTTGCCCATGATCAGGTTGGTGCCCGCCGCCGTCGAGGACGACTTGTCGACCGTCATCAGCGTGCCGCGCAGGTGCTGGTGCGTGGTCAGGCCGAAGACCTTGATGCCCGATGGCACCTGGTAGAAATCCGGCTGCAGCATCGACATCCCTGGCGGCACTCCGGGACTCACCAGCTTCGTGACCGATCCGCAGAACATGATGTCGGCTGCCTGATAGCTCGCCGGCGGGCCGCCGACCAACCGCACCGTCCCCATACCCATGATGGCATTGGGCGTGGCGTTGAGATAGTGCGCCTCGATCCGGATCATCTGGTTCGCGGCCAGGTGATACGCGACACCGGTCGGGAAGTTGAGCAGGTTCCCCCCTTGCGTCTCGGCGATGTAGATCGGCTTGCCGTTCGAAAGATCGAGTGGCTGGCAGTCGACGGGGTCCTTCGCCTCAGTCGTAGCAGTCGATTCGTAGAAGATCAGGTGATGCGAGCCGGGGAGCAGCGTGGCGTCGATCTGAACCACGTCGAGCGCGGTCGTGTTCCCCAACAGGAAGGTCGAGCAGACCGTCCGCTCCGTGCCAGCAGGGACCGCGATGGGCCCGATCGACGCTTCAATGGTCTGCGTGCCAGTGAGATCGTCACCGCCGCCCGATATGCTCATGTCGCTGCTGACGCCGGAGTCGCCCGAGACGCCAGAGTCCTTCGACGAGCACCCAGCAAGGGCTGCCATCAACAAAACCGCCCTGATCCACATGCCACACACCATATCAGATTAGTTTCCTACAGCTCACCGCGCGGGCCAGGCTGGCTTCTCGCCAGGGGGCCCTGCGTTTGCTATGCGCTCTCTTCGTTGGCGCGCTTACGCCCAAAGGCGATGAAGGCCACTAGCAGTTGCTCATTCTCGACGTGCAGCGCGACGGTGCATGGCTACCCGCTGCCGCTCGTGCGGCAAGCGCAGTGCTCGCCGAACCAAGGCAACGCATCGACGACGACCGCGCCGCAGCAGCCGACGACGCCGAGCGCGCCGCTGACGACCACGCCGCCCGCGTCGACCAGTGCACCGGCGTCAGCGACGAGCGCGCCTGCGACCTCTGCGCAGCCGACGGAGCCCGCGGCGACGGTGCCGCAACAGATCATCATCAACGTGCAGGCGGCCGCGCCCGCCGCGCCCGCGTCGTGCCCGGGGACCGTCGTGGATCGATATTGGGAAGCAGTCAGCTACGTGCATCGTGCTGTCGATGAAGTCGAGTCGGCGCCGTCACTGCTCAACGTCGCCGATCGGTACGCGGCGAAGGTGAAGACGAGCGAGGCCAACGGCTACAGCGAAGCCGAACGCGTCGCAATCGCCTGGACGGTTCGCAATCGCGCCCACAAACGCGGCGTATCGATCGCCAAGCTCGTCTGCACACCGACGTGCGGCCCGTGCTGCGACGGTCGGCCGTTCTCGTCGGCGCGTGAGGCGACCGCGGCCAACCGCGAGCTGGCGAAGCGGGTTCTCGCCGAGCCGCAGACCGACGATCCAATGCACGGCGCGACCGCGTTCTTCGAGCCGCGTGTGCAAGACAAGCTCGTGGCCTAGAAGCGCCTCGGCTACCGCTTCACGTCCAACCAATTGCGCGATCGATGGCGGCACGACGGTCAGCAACCGCGCGGCACCGTCGGCGCGTTCGAGTTTTGGGCCTGACAAACAAGGAGACGATGACCATGGAACGCAATCACAAGACTTCGATCGATCCTGCTTCGATGTGGCG
>DASXOU010000768.1:0-6033 GCA_036494045.1 Polyangia bacterium
ATCGCCAGCTCCTCGAGCGAGAAGCGGTGGCGCCGCCGCGAGCCGAACGAGAGCGTGCCGATGAGCCGCTCCTCGGCGAGGAGCGGAAAGCAGACGCAGGCGGAGACGCCGAGCGGATCGATGGTCTCCGCGCGCTCGTCCGCCGGCGCCTTGGCGTCGACGATCCGCCGCCGCCGCGCCTCGGCGACGGTGCCTGCCAGCCCCTCGCCGAAGCGCACGACGCGCAGCTCGTCGGCGGCCACGCCCTCGAGCCCGCCCCACGCGCGCAGGCGCAGCGACGCCAAATCCTCGTCGACCTGGCGATAGGCGTAGACGTCGAGATCGAGATGCTCGGTCAGCCGCGCGAACAGCTCGTCGAGCAGCTCGTGCGGACGCCGGCCGGTGAGCAGCTGATTGGCGGTGTCCGAGAGCAGCGCCAGCCGCGCGTTCGATTGCACCAGCGCGCGCGCCGCCGCGTCGCGATCGATGACCGCGCGCGCCAGCTCTTCCGCCTTGTGCGCGAGCTCGTTGGTGGCGGCGCGCTCGCGCTCCATCTGCGCGCGCAGGTTCTCCGCCTCCCAGCGCTGCCGCTCTTCGACGAGCCCGCGGCGGCGAATCTCGTGCGTCTTGCGCTGCAGCTCGACGAACACCGCGACCTTGCTGCGCAGGATCTCGGGCACGATCGGCTTGAACAGGAAGTCGACGGCGCCGAGCGAGTAGCCGCGCAGCATCGCGCGATCGTTCTGATTGAACGCGGTCAGAAAGATGATCGGCGTCGCGCGCGTCTTGTCGCGCGCACGCACCAGCTCCGCGGTCTCGAAGCCGTCGAGGTCGGGCATCTGCACGTCGAGCAGGATGACCGCAAAGTCGCCGGTCAACAGCTTGATCAGCGCCTCGCGGCCGGAGCGCGCCGTGACCAGCGTGCCTCCGACTTCGCCGAGGATGGCCTCCATCGCCATCAGCGTCTTGGGGTCATCGTCGACGAGCAGGATCTCGGTCTGGCTCGACGCCGAGTCTGGCGGTTGCGGCAAAGACACGTGGGGCGTCCTCATCACGTAATTGGGCGTGCGCCCGCTAAAGCAGGAAGCGCGCCACGGAACCCGCGCTGAAAAATCGCGCCCTGTGCATTGATTGCCCGACACTTACATGTGGTTGCGCGGCGTCGGCCAAGTGCATGGCCTGCACATTACCTGGACCATTCCGTGCCCTACTGTGCAAAAAGCGCCATCGCGCCTTCGTGGCGGCGCGGTAACGTCTGGCCATGCGCGCGCTCTCCGCCGTCGCCCTCGCGGTCTCGATCGTCACTGGCGGAGGCGTGACTGCCGTCGCTGCCGAGCCGGCGGCCGCCGCCGATCTGGTGCTCCGCGGCGGCGACATCCTCACGCAAGATCCGGCGCGACCGCACGCGCGCGCGCTCGCGCTGCGCGGCGGCGTCATCGTCGCCGTCGACGACGTCGCCAGGTGGATCGGAGCGAGATCCTCGAGCTCGCCGGCAAGACGGTGGTGCCGTCGGTCACCGACGCGCACGCGCATCTCGTCGAGCTCGGCTTCGCGGCAGACGACATCGATCTGCGCGGCTGCACCTCGCCGAGCGACTGCACGCATCGCATCAAGCAGCTCTACTACTCGCCGTTCGGCAAGCGCGGCGTCGGCGTGGCGTGGACGATCGCGCGCGGCTGGGATCAAAACAAATTTCCCGGCGCCGCCTTTCCCACTCACGACGCGCTCGACGAGCTGACGAGCCCGCTCTTCGCCGAGCGCATCGACGGACACGCCGCCTGGGTCAATCGCGCAGCGATGTTCGAAGCGCACGTCTCGCGCGCGACGCCGGATCCGCCCGGCGGCAAGATCATCCGCGACGCGCATGGCGAACCGACCGGCATCTTCGTCGACAACGCGATGGCGCTCGTCACGCGGGCGATCCCGAAGCCGACGGCGCAAGAAACCGAAGCGGCGATCGTGCGCGGTCAGGAGCTCGCGCTCGCCGCCGGGCTCACCGAAGTGCACGAGATGGGCATCGACGCCGACGCCATCGCCGCCTATCGCCGTCTCGCGCGCGACGGCAAGCTGAAGATTCGCGTCTACGCGTTCGCCGCGCAGGCCGACGCCGACAAGGTCCTCGCGCATGCGCCGGCGCCGAGCGTGCCGAGCGCGATGTTCACGCTGCGCGGCATCAAGCTCTACGCCGACGGTGCGCTCGGCTCGCGCGGCGCCGCGCTGCTCCAGCCCTACAGCGACGAGCCGGCGTCGACGGGCCTCGAGATCACGAAGGAGCCCGAGCTCGAGCGCATCGCGCGCGCCGCGCTCGAGAGCGGCTGGCAGGTCGCCGTGCACGCCATCGGCGATCGCGGCAACCGCAACGTGCTCGACGCGTACGCCGCCGCCGGCGTCACCGCCGAGCGGCGCTTTCGCATCGAGCACGCGCAGGTGGTCGCGCTCGCCGACATCCCGCGCTTTTCGCGCATGGGCGTGATCGCGTCGATGCAGCCGACGCACGCCACCAGCGACGCGCCGTGGGCGGAGAAGCGCGTCGGCAAAGAGCGCCTCAAAGGCGCCTACGCGTGGCGGCGCATGCTCGACGCCGGCGTGCGCCTCGCCTTCGGCAGCGATTTTCCCGTCGAGAAACCGGACGTCGCCGCCGGCCTCGTCGCCGCCGTCGAGCGCGGCGGCTGGACGCTCGATCAGAAGCTCACGCTCGACGAGGCGCTGCGCGCGTTCACCACCGGCGCCGCGTACGCCGCGTTCGAGGAGCGCTGGCGCGGACGCGCCGCGCCCGGCATGGCCGGCGATCTCACCATCTTCGACGGGCCGCTGCCGCACGCCGCCGTCGAGCGCACCATCGTCGCCGGCAAGGTCGTCTACACGCGCAAGCGCCCCTGAACTTCGCCGCGCGCGCGGTGTTTCCACCCAATGACCACGCGCCGCCGCTTCTTGCAGGGCTCGCTCGCCGCCGCCGCCGCCATGACCCTTCGCCCACGACACGCCGCCGCCGCGCCCAAGCCGAAAAAGATCCTGATCCTCGGCGGCACCGGCTTTCTCGGCCCCGCGCTCGTCGCCGCCGCGCGCGCGCACGGCCACACGCTGACGCTGTTCAACCGCGGCAAGACCAACCCGGGCCGCTTCACCGACCTCGAGCAGCTGCACGGCGATCGCGACGGACATCTCGAAGCGCTCGCCGGCCGCAAGTGGGACGTCGTCATCGACGACTCGGGCTACGTTCCGCGTCACGTCAAAGACTCGGCGACGCTCCTGGCGCCGAATGTCGGGCACTACGTCTTCGTGTCGACGATCTCGGTCTACGCCGATCTCGGCAACCCCGCCGACGAGTCGGCGCCGCTGGCCAAGCTCAAGGAGCCGACGGAAAAAGTCACCGGCGAAACCTACGGCGCGCTCAAGGCGCTGTGCGAAGCGGCGGCGTCGGCGGCGCTGCCGGGGCGCGTGACCATCGTGCGGCCCGGGCTCATCGTCGGGCCCGAAGATCCGACCGATCGCTTCACCTATTGGCCGGTCCGCCTGCAGCGCGGCGGCGAGCTGCTCGCGCCCGGCGATCCCAAAGATCCGGTCGCCTTCATCGACGTTCGCGATCTGGCGAATTGGATGATCTGGAGCGTCGTCGAGCGCCGGCTCCTCGGCACCTACAACGCGCTCGGCCCGGCGCGGACGCTCGGCGTCGGCGACATGCTCGACGGTATTCACAAGGGCGTCGGCGGCGACGCCAAGCTGACGTGGGTCGACGCGACCTTCCTCGACCAGCACGGCGTGCAGCCGTGGAGCGACCTGCCGGTGTGGGTGCCGCCCGTCGGTGACGGCAAATACTCGGGCCTGGTCAGCCGCGCGCGCGCGATCAAGGCCGGCCTCACGTTCCGTCCGACCGCGGACACCGCGCGCGACACGATCGCCTGGTGGAACGCGCTGCCCGACGCGCGCCGCGGCAAGTTGCGCGCCGGGCTCGCCGCCGACAAGGAGAAGAGCGTGCTCGCCGCCTGGCACGCGGGCAAGTGAGCGACGCCGACGAGCGGCGCGCGACCGCGTGGTCGTGCGCGTACCACTTTCTCCTGCTCGCGGCCTACTACACGATTCGTCCGCTGCGCGACGCGATGGGCCTGCGCGGCAACGTCAAGACGCTGCCGTGGCTGTTCGCCGGCACGCTCGCCGCCATCGTCGTGTGCACGCCGATCTTCGCCGCGCTCGTCGAGCGGCTGCCGCGCCGCCGCTTCGTGCCGCTCGTCTATCACTTCTTCGCCGCCAACCTGGTCGCCTTCTTCGTCGTCTTGCACGGCGTGCCGTCGACGGCGGCGGCGCGCGTCTTCTTCATCTGGACCTCGGTGTTCAACCTGTTCGCGGTCAGCGTCTTCTGGGCCTTCATGGCCGATCGCTTCGATCGCGCCGCCGCCGCGCGCCGCTTCGGCGTGATCGCGCTCGGCGGCACGCTCGGCGCCATGGCCGGCGCCGGGTTGACGTCGCTGCTGGCCACGCGCGTCGGCGCGACCAACCTGACGCTCGTCGCTGCGCTCTTCCTCGAAGCCGCGGTGCTCTGCTTTTATCGCGTCGCCGCCGGCGCCTCGGTGGCCGCGCGCGATGTCGAGCCTCCGCGCAAGCCGGCGTGGCACTTCGTCGTCGCGCTGGTGCGGTCGCCGTATCTGCTCGCGATCGCCGGCTACATGTTCCTCTATCCGATCACCTCCACGTTCGCCTACTTCGAGCAGGCGCAGCTGGTGCAAGCGACGGTGCACGGCGACGCCGCGCGCACGGCGCTGTTCGCGCGCATGGATCTGGCGGTCAACTGCGCCAGCATCGTCCTGCAGGCGACGCTGACCTCGCTCATGTTGCGCCGCGCCGGCATCATCGCCACGCTCGGCCTTTTGCCCGTGGTCACGCTGGCCGGCTTCGCCGCGCTCGCCGTGCATCCGACCTTCGCGGTCGTGATCGGCTTTCAGATCGTCCGCCGCACCACCGACTACTTCGCCGCGCGGCCGGCGCGCGAGCTCTGCTACGTCGTCGTCGACCGCGAGGAAAAATACGCGGCCAAGAGCTTCATCGACACCTTCGTCTATCGCGGCGCCGACGCCATCGGCGCCGGCACCTTCGGCCTCGCCGCCGCCGCCGTGCCGCTGCTCGCCATTCCGCTGTGCCTGGTCTGGCTCGCCGTCGCTATTTTTCTAGGCGGTCGTCAGCGACGTCTTTCGACAGCTTCTTCCAGCGCTTCTGCGCCTCTTTGACCAGGTCGACCGCCTCGTCGGGCCCGACCCAATCGATGACCTCGAGATCCTTGTCGGCGAGCGCCCCGGCAGCGACGAAGAACTTCTCGAGCTCCTTGCGCACGCGCTTGGGCAGCTCGCGCGCATCGGTGTTCTCCTTCTCGCGCTCGGAGCCGGCGGGCACGGCGAAGATGCGATGGTTCGCCTCGCGCCCCGTCGAGCCGTTCGACTTTTTCTGCGTGACGAGCAACGCGCCGATCGGATCGCACGCCATCACCACGCCGGGATAGGTCGGCACGTCGTGGAAGATCATGACGTCGAGCGGATCGCCGTCGGACGCCATCGTCGACGGTACGAAGCCCCAATCGTACGGATAGATGATGCCGAGGATGAGCGCGCGGTTGAGCGTGAAGACCTTGAGCGCGGGATCGTACTTGAACTTGGCCTTCGAGCCGCGCGGCGACTCGACCACGCAGACGAGCCGCCCATCCGGGTTCCACGCCGGCAGCTTGTGCAGATTCGCCATTCATTCAAGATAGGCAGCCCATGGAACGGCGCTACCGACGTTGGCTCGCGTTCGCCGGCGCGCGCTTGCGCCGCGCGACCACGGCGGCGCGGCAGGCGGTCATGACCGACGTCGACGTCACGACCGACACGCGCGCGGCCGATCTCGCCGAGGCCGAAGCGTTCGCCAATTCTGCCGCCAAGCTCGGCGCCGCCGTCGCCAAGGCGGCGCAGGTGCGCGCGTACCTCGACGTCACCGGACTCGCCGCCACACCGGCGGCGCGCGCGCTCTTGGCGCGATTGTGGGATCGCATGCCGCCGCGGCCGCCGTCGGTGATCCGCGCCGTCGTCG
>DASXOU010000769.1:0-7031 GCA_036494045.1 Polyangia bacterium
TCGCACCCTTCGGCACGGCCGGCGCGGTCACCGCCACCGGCCCTTCGAGCGTCTTGGGCTCCGCCGCCGGCCGCGACCCCACGAACCAGACTCCGCCGCCGCACACGATCACTGCCCCGATCGCGATCGTCAGCCACGGCGTCTTCTTGCGCAGCGGCGGCACCTCCGCCGACGACTCCGGCCACGGCGCCGCCTCGTCCGGCGTGCGCAGCGCCCGCGTCACCGCGTCGAGCGACGCCGCTCTTTCGCGCACCCCCGACGACGACGCCTCCGCCTCGAGCCGCTTGCGGAACGCCGCGCGCTCGGCCGCCACGCGCTCGGCATCACGCGCCTGCGTCTCGCCGATCTCCTCGAGGTCGTCGTCGCCGAGCAGCGCCCCTTCTTCGACGGGCAGCTTCTCGAGGTGCTCGCCGAGCGTCACGCCCTTGGCCTGCGCCTCGCGCCACGCCTCGATCTTCTGCCCGAACGTCTCCTCCATGAAACGCGTGAGCGCGATCGGCGACACGTGCAAGCGATCGGCGCGCACCATCGTCTCCAGATCTTCCTGGATGTCGCGCGCCGTCTGATAGCGCTTCTCTTTCTCCTTCTCGAGCGCGCGCATCACGATCTCTTCGAGCGCTTCGGGATATTCCGCGTCGAGCTCGCGCGGCCGCGTCACCGTGCCCTCGACGATCTGCTTGAGCACCTCGAAGTCGCTCTTGCCCTGATAGAGCCGTTTTCCGAGCGTCAGCTCGTAGAGCATGATGCCGAGCGAGAAGATGTCCGAGCGGCGATCGAGCGGCTCGCCACGGCACTGCTCGGGCGACATATACGGCACCTTGCCCTTGAGCGTGCCGAAGCGCGTCTCGCCGAACCGGTTCGACGCTTTGGCGATGCCGAAGTCGAGCAGCTTCACCGCGCCGTCGTAGGTGACGATGATGTTCTGCGGCGTCACGTCGCGATGGACGATCTCGAGCGGCTTGCCGTCGAAGCCGACTTTCTCGTGCGCGTAGTGCAGCCCCGACGACACGCCGATGACGATGTTGAGCGCGTGCTCGAGCGGCAGCTTCTTGTCCTGCCGGTGCAGCGCGCGCGCCAGCGAGCGCACGTCCTCGCCGTGCAGGTACTCCATGGCGATGAAGTAGTTCCCGTCGACGACGCCGACGTCGTACATCTGCACGACGTTGGGATGCTGCAGCGTGGCCGCGATGCGCGCCTCGTCGAGGAACATCTCGACGAAGTCGGTCTTGGTGGCGAGCTGCGGCAGGATCCGCTTGATCACCACCATCTTCTGGAAGCCGGGGAGCCCCGACACGCGCGCGAGAAAGATCTCGGCCATGCCGCCGGTCGCGAGAC
The DNA here is from genome assembly GCA_036494045.1 of Polyangia bacterium. GTDB lineage: Bacteria > Myxococcota_A > Polyangia > Palsa-1104 > Palsa-1104 > JAQBQH01. Next base: position 1,336 of record DASXOU010000769.1, read on the forward strand.
GCTTGATGATCTCGTATTTACCGAGACGGCTGCCGACGCCTACGTCAGGCGCGATCGCGTCGTCGATCGCAGGTGGTCGCGGAGGACCTGCCACAGCATCTTTAGGTTACGCGTCGCGAAATAGGGGGTCAAGCGATCGCGCGGCTCATTGCCACGAATTCGCGGCCGTGGTCGGGCAGAAGCAGCCCTTGTCGCCGGAACCGCCCGACGAGTTGTAGACGTGGCCGGCCGTGCCGGCGTCGCCGTTGATGCCGTAGTAGGTCCAACACGTGCACGTACCCGTGCTGCCGTCGCCCGTCGTCTTGCAGATCTGCTTCGACGTCACGTTGTTCATCGAATCGGTACAGGTCCAACCATCGCTGGCGGTGCCGTTCTGGCTGGTGTCGGCGTTTGCCGCATCCAGCGCAAGCTGCGAGCTGTAGGTCGCATTGTTGCCCACCGTTGCAACCGGTATGCAGTCGGAGAACGCATGGCCGAAGCCGTCGGTGTGGCCGGTGACCGTGCAGCCGGGCATGCTCGTAATCGGATTGGTGCAGCAGCTCGTGCCGCACTCGCAACCGTCGCTGACGCTGGAGTTGCAATCGAAGAAGCCGCTGGTGCAGGTGCCGATGGCGCAGTTGCCGCCGGAGCAGCCGCCCGTCGCGTGCGCCGGCGCGCAGGCGGTCTCGCAGCCGTCGGTGGGCGTGCCGTTGCAGTCGAAGTAGCCGCCGGCGCAGTTGAGCGTGCAGCTGCCGGCGTTGCACGTGCCGTGGTCGGCGTTGCAGCAGGTGGTGCTGCAGATCTGCGAGCCGCTGTTCTCGGTGTAGTTGCACGTGCCGCCGGCGCCGGGGCACGAGCCCTGCGTCGCGTAGCAGGCCGCGGGTGCCGGCGGCGTCGTGCAGTCGGCCGACGTGCAGCAGGTGGCAACGGCGATGCACGCGCCTGCGCACAGCTTCTTGCCGGCGCTCGCCAGGTTGGTCTCGCAGCCGTTCGAGGGATCGCCGTCGCAGTCGGCGTAGCCGCTCGTGCAGGTCAGCGTGCAGTTGACGTTGCAGGTGCCGTTGACCGCGTTGCAACAGGTCGTGCCGCACACCTTGCTGCCGCTCTTGAGCGTGTAGTTGCAGGTGCCGCCGACGCCGCTGCAGCTGCCGGCCGTCAGGTAGCACGCCACCGGCGCCGGCGGCGACATGCAGTCGCCCGCCGAGCAGCAGCTCGACGACGACACGCAGACGTTGCCGCAAAGCTTCTTGCCGGCGCTGCCGAGGTTGGTCTCGCAGCCGGTGTTGCCGGCCGCGCAGTGCGCGTAACCGGCGTTGCAGGTCCACGAGCAGGTCGCACCGCCGCAGCTCGCCGACATCGCGTTCAGCGTCGAGCACGCCTGGCCGCAGGCGCCGCAGTTGTTGGCGTCGCTGTTGGGGTTCGAGCAGGCGGCGTTGCAGCATTGCGTGTTGGCGCCGGTGCACGCCATGCCGCAGCCGTTGCAGTTGAGCGGATCGCTCTTGACGTTGGTGCAGTGCTTGTTGCAGCAGGCCGCGCCGGGCGCCGAGCCGCAGTCTTTGTCGGCGACGCAGTTCTCGCAGGTGTGCGTGGTCGTGTCGCAGACGCCGCTGCCGGCGTCCGTCGCCGGGCAGTCGCCGTCGGACTTGCAGCCGGGGACGCAGGCGAGGCCGTTGCAATATTGGCCCGTCGGACAGTCGTCGTTGGGCGAGGTCGAGCAGACGGCGCCGGACAAGTCGTCGCCGCCGTCGGGCGCGGGCTCGATCGTCAGATCGAAGCAGATCTGCGCGCCCGCCGAAAGGTCCGCCTCGGTGCAGCCGATACCGAGGAGCTGCATGCCGTCGGCGTCGGCGAATGTGCTCAGCACGATCGCGTGCGGACCGGGCGGAACGTCGAGCTTGATCGGCTGTCCCTGCGCGAACGTCTGCGACTGCACCGGCGCGCCGGCGCCGGCGGCGAGCTGCCCGTCGACGCAGTGGGCGTTGGCGCCGTAGACGTCGAGCCGCACCATCGCCGCGTCGGTGACGAGCGGGCTCGGCGCCGAGCCGCCCATGCACGCGCGCTTGGTCACGCCCGATCCGCACCCCAGCGACGCGACGGCGCCGGCGAGGCAAGCGGCCCAAACGGTGATGAGGCCACGTGGAAACACGAGCGCAACCACCAGGCTACCATGATATGATGAAGGCCAGCAATGGCGCGACTTCGCATCGCTACCGTCGTTGTCGTCGCCGCGGTGGTCGCCGCGGCGCGTCCGGCGTACGCCGCCATCGACAGCGAGCTGGTCAAGCAGGGCATCGCCGCCTACAACGACCTCGAGTATCCGCGTGCGGTCGATCTCCTGCACAAGGCGCTGCAAGAGACGCTGACGCGCGACGAGAAGATCGTCACGTTCCAGACGCTCGCGTTCGCCCACGTCGCGCTCGGCAAGCACGACGAAGCGGTCGCCGACTTCGAGAACCTCCTTCGCATCGAAGAGCGCTTCGAGCTCGATCGCACGATCTCGCCGCGCGTGCGCTCGGTGTTCGAGGAGGCGCGCGGCAAGATCGCCATGCAAGGCACCGGCAACAGCGACGGCGGGCGCGCGCTGCCCGAGCTGCGCCCGACGGTGCCGCTGCGCGTGAAGGAGGGCCAGGCCGTCACCATCGAGTCGGCCTATCCGGGCGGCGTCGCCTCCAGCGTCGAGCTCTTCTATCGCACGCGCGGCTCCGACATCTTCGGCAAGCTCAAGGCGCCGGTCGCCGCCGGCGGCGGGTTCAGCGTCACCGTGCCCGGCATGCACGTCGCGCCGCCGGCGCTCGAATATTATCTCGTGGTACTCGACGAGAACGGCGCGTCGGTGGCGCTGGCCGGCACGCTCGGCGCGCCGCTCGCCGTCGACGTCGTCGGGCGCAAGAAGCCGGTCTACGTCAAGGGCTGGTTCTGGGGCGTCATGGCCGGCGTCGCCGTCGTCGGTGCCGGCGTGGCCACGGCCGTGGTCCTGACCACGCGCTCGGGCGTGAGCGCCTCGACGCCCGCGACCATCTCGATCCAGCCGCACTAAGTGCTAGTCTTCGCCGGTCATGGCGAAGAAATTCGAAACAGCGAAGGGGACCCGCGACTATTTGCCGACGGACATGCGCACGCGCCGCGCGGTGTTCGATCGGCTGCGCCGCTACTTCGAGCTCTACGGCTTCGACGAGCTCGACACGCCCGCGTTCGAGTACCTCGAGGTGCTGACGCTGAAGTCGGGCCCCGCCGCCGAAAACGAGATCTACTCGTTCGTCGACAAAGGGGATCGCAAGCTCGGGCTGCGCTTCGATCTCACGTCGTCGACGGGGCGCGTGGCCGCGTCGTATCCCGAGATTCCGCGGCCGTTCTATCGCTATCAGATCGGCAAGGTGTGGCGCTACGACCGCCCGCAAGCGGGGCGCTACCGCGAGTTCTACCAGGCCGACGCCGACATCATCGGCTCGTACTCGACCGACTGCGAAGTGGATCTCTTGCTCATGGCCGTCGAGGTGCTCGAGGGCTTCGACCTTCCGCACTACGAGCTCGTCGTCAACAATCGCAAGATCCTCGAGGCGCAGGTGCGCGTCGCCGGCGTGCCGCCCGAGAAGAAGGGCGACGCGCTGCGCGCGCTCGACAAGCTGGCCAAGGTCGGCAAGGACGGCGTGCGCGAGGAGTTCGTGCGCTACGGGCTCACCGTCGAGCAGTTCGAGCGCTTCTACGGCAACATCGTCGTCGATTCGCTCGACGAGGCGGCGGCGCGCGTCGCCAGCGACGAACAGGGGCGGCAAGGCGTCGACGAGCTGCGCGAGATCTTCGCCAAGGCCGAGCGGCTCGGCTTCGCCAAGCACCTCAAGTGGGATTGGTCGCTGGCGCGCGGGCTCGACTATTACACGGGGCCTATTTTCGAGGCGCACGCTGCCGCCACCGAAAATATTGGGGGCGCGATGGGCACCTTCGCCGCCGGCGGGCGCTACGACGATCTGGTCGGGCTCTACGGCGGGCAGCCACAGGGCGCGGTCGGCTTGTCGTTCGGCATCGAGCGGCTCATCGGGCTCATCGAAGCGCGCGGCGGCGCCAAGGATGCGCCGACGCCGCCGGTGTTGGTGGCGCCGCTCGAGGCCGCGCAGTTCGAAGCGGCCGAGCGCGTCGCGCTGGCGCTGCGCCGCGCGGGCGTGGCCACGCGCCTTTTGCCGGCGATGAAGCGCGACAAGATCTTCAAGTACTCGACGGCGGCCGAGCTGCCGAAGCTGGTCCTGGTCGCAGCCGATCACTTCGCGCTGCGCGAAAAAGGCGGCGAGGAGCAAAAGCTCGACGAGGCGGGCCTGGTGGCCGCGCTCAGTCGACGAGGATGACGCGATCCTCGATCGCGTTTGCGGGCTCGGGGCAGCCGTCGTTGTCGTCGCTGTCGCTCGGCTGATCGGGACATTTGTCGATGACGTCGGGGACGTCGTCGGCGCTGTCACCGTTGTCGAACGTGATGATCGACGACTCGATCGTGATCACCCGCTGCGGCGGTGGCGGTGGCGGCGTCACCGTCGGCGCCGCGTACTTGACCCACGGCGGCACCTCGTCGCGGATGGCGCGCGACGGCGGCGGCTCGTCGACGTGCGCGGCCGGCGGCGATGGCGTCGCGACGTCGGCGTCGATGGGCGGCGCGGGCGGTTTGGCTTCGCGGATGGCGAGGGCCGAGGCGGCCAGGAAGAAGACGAACGCAGCGACGAGCTTGCCCACGCCTCGTGATACGCACGAGGTGGGGCAAACGTTCTAGGGGTTACGTGTCGTTTTTCCCGGCGGCGATGCGCTCTTCGGCGATCCGGTCCGTGATCACCTCGGGTTGCACCTTCTCGCGCTTGGACCGCTCGATGATTTCCGCGATGGTTTCGTAGATGGCGAGCGTCTTCTTGCGCGCGTTGGCGGCGTCGTATCCGGCGAACTCCTCGGCGACGTTGATGAGGCCGCCGCCGTTGATCGCGTAGTCGGGCGCGTAGAAGATGCCGCGCGCCATCAGCGCCTTGCCGACGGCGGCCGTGCGCAGCTGGTTGTTGGCGGCGCCGGCGACGGCCTTGCACTTGAGCTTCGGCACCAGCGCCTCGGTGAGCGCGCCGCCGAGGGCGCAGGGCGAGACGATGTCGCAGTCGACCTCGAGAATGGCGTCGACGTCGACGACGGCGGCGCCGAGCTCGGCGGCGATCGCTTGCCGGCGCGCCGGATCGACGTCGCAGATGGTGAGGCGCGCGCCCGCTTGATGGAGCTCGCGCGCCAGGTACGCGCCGACGTGGCCGACGCCCTGGAGGGCGACGTGCAAGCCCTTCAAGTCGGGCTTGCCGAAGACGTGGTTGGCGACGGCTTCGATGCCGCGGCGGCAACCGAGCGCGGTGAACGGCGACGGATCGCCCGAGCCGCCCTTTTCGATCGACGTGCCGAGGACGTGCTTGGTCGTGGTGCGCACGACGTCCATGTCCGACGTGGAGGTGCCCGAGTCTTCGGTGGTGATGTAGCGCCCGCCAAGGTGATCGACGAACTTGCCGAACGCCTTGAACAGGGTCGCGCGCTTGTCGGCGGGCCACTTGGCGAGATCGGCGGGCGCCATGATGACGGCCTTGCCGCCGCCGTGCGGGAGGCGCGCGATCGCGGCCTTGTAGGCCATGCCTTGCGCGAGGCGCGTGACGTCGTCGATGGCGTCGGCTTCGGTCTCGTAGAAGCGGATGCGCGAGCCGCCGATGGCGGGTCCG
>DASXOU010000770.1:0-5595 GCA_036494045.1 Polyangia bacterium
CGCGAGGCCTGGCGGAAGACGAAGTCGAAGTGGTCGCGGTAGACGTCCTCGAGGGTGAGCGCCGCCGGCTGCGACCGCGATTTTTCACGGTCGACCGGCATCAGCCTCAAAATGGAAGCGAATAGCATCCGTCAATCCCCATCACTGTATGCCCGTGACAGGGTCGCGGCTTCAAAAAAAGCGTCACACGTAAGTCATCATAAGTTCACACCAAAGCCGAGAATCGGACCCACTTCGAACAAGGGGGTTCGGGCGATGAGGCCGACGCCGGTCAGGGTTAGCTCCTCGCGCCACAAAGCGGCGTCGAAAGTGAGCCCGATCGTGACGAAAACGCGGCCGATGTCGAGGTGATAGAGGACGCGCGCGGTGACACCGGCCGAGGCGATGACGCGCGTCGCAGGATGGGCGACGCCGGTCGGGCGCACGCTCCACAAGGGCAGCGTCGGTCCGACCACGAAGCGCAGGACGCCGATGCGAATGCCGACGTCGGCGTGCGCTTCGAGCGCGAGCTGCGCGCGGCGGATGTCGAGCTTGATCGCGGTCGAGGCGCTGGGGGCCGCAGCGACGGTAAAGTCGCCCTCGACGTCGCCGCGCAAGGCGGCGCCGAAGCGGCCGCGACGGAAGCCGAGCGCGAGCTCGCCGGCGGGCTGATCGGTGCCGTTGCCGTCGAGGGCGAAGGCGCCGTAGAGCGCGGCGGAGAGCTCGCCGACGAAGCGGTGATCGGGGCCGCGCAGCCGCAAGAGCACCGAGCCGGGCGGCAGCGGCGCCGGCGTCGGCGTCGGCACCGGCACCGGCTTCTCGATGATGATCACCTGCGGCTTCGGCGGCGGCGGCTCGGGCTTGGGCGGCTCGGGCGGCGGCGTCTCCGTCGGCGGCGGCTCGGGCTTGGGCGCGGGCGGCGTCGCCGGCTTCGGCTTGTGCGCGCGCGGCTCGACGGCATTGAGCGGCAGCGCCGCGCGCGCGACGATGAGCGCGACCACCTCGAGCGCCGCGGCGCAGTCTTCGGCAGGCACGAGATGGCGCGCGCTGCCGACGACGGCGCCACGCGGATCGCGCGCCGTGATCTGCACGACGATCGTGCCGGCGTGCTCGGCGACCCGCACCTCTTGATGGCTGGCGCCGCGCGGCGGCGCGCCGACGCCGACCGGCCCGTCGACGTGCGCGCGCACGTGCTCGGCCAGCGTCGCCGCGTCGAAGCAGCGGCCGCGGAACGGCGCCATCGCGATGGGCACTGATTGCGCCCCTGTCGTCGTCGCCACCAGGGCGACTGCGAGCGCCAAGCCGAGCCGCATCCGCTCTAAATAGCAGCTAAATAGTGTCGATCGTGAATTCCATCACTGCCGGCGTCATTGAAAACTGATTTTCTTAGAAACTTTCCGACTCAATCGCCGATAATCGTTCATTCGAGGCTGGAGGCGTCCCTTCGAGAAGTGTCGCGTAGTGGCGGTGGCGCTGGCGGTTTCGATCCTCGCCCACGGGGCGGCGATCGCGAATGCGGACGAGGGCGCCGACCGAGCCGAAGCGCGACGGCACTTTGAGTCGGGGCTTGCGCACTTCAATCTCCGCGAATACAGGCAAGCCGTCGACGATTTCCAGGCCGCCTACCGGCTTCGCCCTGATCCGGTGTTTCTCTACAACTTGGCGCAGTCTTTCCGCCTCGCGAACGACCCCGAGCAAGCGCTTTACTTCTATCGCGCCTATCTGCGCACCAGCGAAGACGCGCCGAATCGACACGAAGTCGAGGAGCGAATCGCGGTCCTCGAGAAGCTGATGGCCGACAAGCAGAAAATGGCGACGCCGCCGGATCAGACGCTAGCGCCCACCAACAAACCTGTCTCCCCGCCATCGCCGCCTCCGGCGGCGGCGGCGGCGTCGTCGTCGGTGCCCTCCCCAGTCGAGGATCGCGGCCTGGCGCGAACGCCCGTCTATAAGAAGTGGTGGCTGTGGACCGTTGTGGGCGTCGTGGTCGTCGGAACGGCAGTTGGGGTCGGGCTCGGCATCGGCTTGGAGAAGCCGGCGACATTCAACGCCAGTGTTGGTACGGTCGGCCCCGGCGCTGCGCTCAGCATCGTGAGGTGGTGATCATGCGTACTACGATCATTTTCGCCGCGCTGTTGGCAGTGGGCTGCAAGTCTTCGTCCGTGAACGACGGTTATGCGATCGATCTGACGCTGACCGTGGACGCGAGCGTGAGCGCGAGCGACCTCGCGCAGGCGTCGACGCTCGATTTCGAAGTCACGGGCGCCGAGACGTACAGCAACATGGCTCTTTCGATCGCGGGCAAGTTCAACCCGACGACGCGCAGCGCCGGTTTGCGTTACAGGCCCGGGGCCAGGACCGGCACGATCACCATCAACGCAAGCATTCTCGACGGCACCGGCATGCCTCTGGCCGCCGGCGAGCTCGACAATGTGACCCTGCGGAGCGGCACTCAGTTACTGACGCTCACGTTCGTGCACGCCACGCCGGGCGCCGATGGTGGCGTCGACCTCGGCGCGGGAGACATGGGACCCACGTGCGGCAACGGGGTGCTCGACCCAGGTGAGGCGTGTGATCCCGGCTCCGGAAGCACTATGGCCTGTCCAACGTCTGCCGGCGATTGCGACGATCAGAACAGCTGCACGACCGACTCCGTCACCGGCACGGGCTGCCAAGCAACCTGCATGCATACGCCCGTCGCTGACTCGACCGGTTGCATGACGGGCACCGCTTCTGGCGTTTGCATCGCTGGAGCGTGTTGCACGGGATGCCTCAAGAACGGTGTTTGCAAGCCGGGAAGTAGCGACCCGACCGCGTGTGGCGCCGCGGGCAACGATTGCTTCGATTGCACGCAGAATTCGGCGATGGCGACTTGTAGCGGCGGCAGTTGCTCCGGTTGCGACGCCACTTCGTGCACGACGGAAGGCCGCACGTGTGGAACGAGCTCGTGCGGATTCAACTGCGGCGGCTGTCCCGACGGCTGCAGCAATGGCAACCTGACGCACTACGCATGCGTGAATAAGTCCTGTCAGATGAACGGATCGGGAAACTGCGGTTTGTACGCCGCCTGCGCCACCTCGTCGACCTGCGCGACGACGTGTGCCGGGGACAACGGCTGTGTCGCGACAGCTTGGTGCGGCAGCTCGATGTGCAAGTCGAAGGTTGGGGTCGGAAGCGCGTGCAGCGCCGAGACGACCGGCGACCACGAGTGCGCGTCGCCCTACGTCTGCTCGTGGGCGTCGAGCGCCACTGCCGGCATTTGCACGTCTACGCGCTGCACGGCCTGTTTGGCGGCCGATGCAGGCGGTGGCTGCACGGCCCTCATCTCCTACGGAAAGGACCCGCGCGGCGCATGTGCCGGCTATCAAGCGACCGCGTGCCACCAGAACTTCTGCTCGGGCAGCAGCGTCGGGGAGACTGACTTCGGGTACGCGGACTACTGTGACTTTGGGTGGGACGCTGCGTTCGTGCCGCGCCAGTGCGGCTCAGGAACCTATACCTGCGCGAACGACGGCACGGGCATGGGTGTCAAGAGTGGACCCGGGTTCTGCATTCAGGGCCGTTCCTGCACCGGGACGACCGACAACTGTATCAACGAAGCGAACGACGTCACATGCTTCCCCTGTAACTCCAGCCACAACGGCTGCGACGAAACGGCCGGGTTCTTCTGCGGATGAGCTAATAGGGGCAGATGGTGAACGTGTCGGTGGCGCTGCCGGTCGCTTGATCGATCTCGCTCACCGACAGGTTGCCGTTGGTGAGAAGGTCGATGAGCACGAAGCCGTAGTTGCCGAAGTCGAGCGGCGCGCCGCCGTTGCCGCTGATGACGTGGCGCTCGTCGAGCTTGCGGTACTCGTGGTCGTGGCCGAGGAGCTCGAGGGTCAGCGGATATTTTTCCACGATCGTTTCCGAGTCGGCGGCGCCAGTGACGCCTTTGGTCTTGGCCGGCTCGTGGCGAACGACGAAGGTGTAGCTCGTCAGATCGGCGAGCTGCGCGTCGAGCCAGGTCGCCTGCGCGTCGCTCCACGCGTTGGCGGCGATGACGACGAGCTTGGCCTTGCCGTGCCCGGTGTCGAAGTCGACGCGGTAGTACGGCGTCGTGATGCCGTCGGGCAGGAGCTTCGACATGAAGGCGCGGATGTTCGACGTCTCGTTGCCGTTGGGGCAGTTCGAGGCGGTGGCGCCGGTGCACTCGTGGTTGCCGAGCGCGTGGTAGATGGGGCCGCTGAACGCTTTCTCGGCGCCGAGGAGCTGCGGCACCTGCGCGTCGACTGCGGTGGAGTTCGACGCGAACATGTAGTCGCCGGTGCCGACGACGAAGTTGGGCGACTGCATGACGATCTGTTGAAACAGGCCGGTGACGACGTTGCTCGGATAGTTGGCGCTGTCGTTGGGGTTTTCGGGGCGGACGTCGCCGAAGACTGCGAAGCGGAAGGTGCCGGCGGAGGCGGCCGGCGTCGGCGTGCATACCGGCGGGGTTGGATTCGGATCCGTCGCCGCCAGAGGCTGCGAGCTGCAGCCGAGCGCGGCCGTCAGCCAGAGCAGGATCGCGGCCCGCGCGTGCATGCAGTTGAATGCGCAGGTCACGCAGTTGCCTTCAAAGTTTTCTTGATTTCCGGTCGCGTAAGAAACTATGAAGGCGCCGCCCGGGGAGCGACATATACCCACACCCAGGAGGGCTCGATGTTGTTCAGGAACGCTTTCACCTTTGCTTTCGCTTTGGGTTGCATGGTCGCTGCGTCTGGCTGTCGCGACAACGGACCGCTCACGCCCGCGGATCTTTCGGGCACCGGCGGCGGCGCTGGCACCGGCGGCGGTGACATGGCCGTGTCGACGACGTACATGACATCGACGATCGCGGCGATGCGTCAGGGCGCGCCCGACTCGTACGAGCTCGACAACGTCACCGTCTTCGCCAAGACCTCGAGCTCCGCGTCACCGCACCTCGTGATCCAGGACGTCGGCGGCGGCGACTTCTCGGCCATGCTCCTGACCTGCTCGGCGACGTCACCGAGCCATCCGTGCTCGGCGAACTCGACGGTCAAGACGATCGCGGTCGGCGAGAGCGTCACCGTCAAGGGCCTCTACATCAAGGCGTCGAACGCCAGCGGCGCGACCGAGACCTTCTACATCGACTCGATCACCGACAACGGCCCGGTGACGGGCTTCACGGTGCCGGTGCAGCCGGTCGCCCTCACCGACATCCAGCGCAACGTGCAGACCAAGAAGTGGTGGTTCCAGCACGTCGTCGTCACGCCGGCGCCGGCAGCGGGCGCGCTCGTGATGTACGACATGACGCCGTCGGAGCTGGTGTTCACCGGCAGCACCTGCCCGAAGCAGGTCGGCTGGGGCATGGCGCCGTCGACGACCACGGCGGGCAAGGCGGCGACGCTGATGTGCTCGGGCACGACGCAGCCGGCGGGCTCGACCGGGCCAGACGCGACCGAGGTCCTCATCGGCACCGACTTCTACAGGGACTTCAACGATTCGTCGGACTGCGCGTGCGCCAAGCCGGACGGCGGGACGCCGGACCAGCTGGTGACGTCGTCGACGGCGACGATGGGCGCGATCGGCGGGATGCTGAACTATGACTCGGTCTTCGGATCGAGCCCGGTC
>DASXOU010000771.1:0-3957 GCA_036494045.1 Polyangia bacterium
GCAATTCGATATCGGTGAAATGCGATATCTTGACGCGTTTATATAAGGGTAATTTCGCCGATACGCCCTTCAGATGCTCGTGGAGCCGCTCGCGCACCACCTCGCGCTTGAGCTCTTCGCCGGCTACTTCGTACTCGGGCACCACCATCATCGCCACGATCTCGCCCGCGCCCGAGTCCGACGGCAGTCCGACGATCGACAACTCCTTGACGTAGGGCGAGTCGCGATACAGATCCTCGAGCTCGTCGGGATAGACGTTCTCGCCCGACGGCCCCAGGATCATCTCCTTCTTGCGTCCCACGATGTACAGGCGCCCATCGTCGTCGAAGCGCCCGAGATCGCCGGTGTGCAGCCAGCCGTCCTTGTCGATGACGTCGGCCGTCGCCTCCGCGTTCTCGAAGTAGCCGAGCATGACGTTGGGCCCGCTCGCCACCACTTCGCCGACGCCGCGCCCGTCGGGATCGTCGATGCGCACGTCGATTCCCGGCAGCGGCTCGCCGACGGTGCCGGGCAATAGCCGCGTCCCCGGCCGATTGACCGTGAGCACCGGCGACGCCTCGGTCAGCCCGTAGCCTTCGAACAGGTTGAACCCGAGCCCGCGCATCGCCTTCATCGTCTCGGTCGGCAGCGCCGAGCCGCCCGAGATGAGCAGGCGCAGCCGTCCGCCGAACTTCTGATGCACCGGCCAGAACAGGAGCTTGCCCCAGTTGAGCAGCGTCAGCCCGTCGAGCGCCGGCGGCATCTGATCGCGCAGCTTGCGGTTGCCTTCGATCAGGAGATCGAAGATGCGCTTGGCCCACGGCCCGCGCTCGGCGACGGTCTTCTCGACGCGCCGATGCAAGAGCTGCCACAGCGCCGGCACGCCGACCATGCCGGTGATGTTGCCTTCCTCGAACGCGTTGGTGAGCGCGTCGGCGTCGATCTCCTCGAGATAGGTGATCTGCGCGCCGCGCATGAGCGGCATCAGCATGCCGGCGGTGAACTCGAACGTGTGATGAAGCGGCAGCACCGAGAGGAGCCCGTCGTGCTTGTCGATGTCGAACACGCCCGCGAGCTTCGACAAGAGCGACGCGAAATTGCGGTGCGACAACATGACGCCCTTCGGCCGCCCCGTCGTCCCCGACGTGAAGATGAGCGACGCCAGATCGTCGGCCTTCGGATGATGCACCAACGCCGCCGCCGACACCTTCGGCTCCGCGTGCAAGAGATCCTCGAACCGGATGATCTCGGCACCACCATAGATCGGCTCGAGCGCATTCAACCGCTCGCGCACCTTGTCGCTCATTACGATCGCGCGCGCCCGCGCCCAGCCGACGAGGTTCTGCACTTCGTCGCCGCTCGACTGCCAATCGACCGGCACCACCACGCCGCCCGCCTTCAGAATGCCGAAGTAGGTGATGCCCCACTCGGGCCGATTCTCCGCCAGCAGCATCACCTTGTCGCCCGCCGCCACGCCGCGCTCGCGCAGCGCCGCCGCCACGCGGTCGGCGAGATCTTGCAGGTGCGCATAGGTGTAGCGCCGCGGCTCGGCACGCTCGCCGCCGTCCTCGCTCGGCGACGGCAAAAGGCGCATCGCCGTGCGATGGCGATGATGCTTGGTGGTCGCCTCGAACATCTCGAGCAGGTCGCGATAGGTGTAGACCGACTTCGGCCGCGCCTTGAACTCCTCCTCGAGGTTGGGAAAGATCCACTTCTCGAGCCCGCGCATGTGCACGTCGAGCCAATAGTGGCGCCAATCGATCTCGTCGGGATCCCAGCGCAACAGCGCGCGATCGTGCGGCGTCAGCCGTGCCGCCAGCGCGCGAATATTGTCGCAGCGAAACACATATTCGCGCTCGTAGATGAACGGCATGAACAGCTGAAACAGATCGTTGGTCTGCTTGGCCACCGACGAGAGCTGATCGAGCCGCGTCTTCATGTGCTCGGCGATGCCCTGCAGCCGCGGCGCGCCCCAACGCGGCGTCAGCTCGTCGATGAGCGTGGTCGCCTTTTTCGCCAGCGACATCCACACCGGCGCCGACGTCTTGTCGAAGCGCTCGCGCGAAACCGCGACCGGCTCCATTCGCGATAACGCAAGATTCAGCAGCGAATTGCCTTCGCCCTTTTCCTTGCGCTCGGAAAAATATCGCCGCTTATGCAGGCCGAGTAATTCGACCGCGCGCTTCATATAGAGCGGATTCACGTCGGACGAACCGAGCTGATAGACGAGCTCGTTCTGCCCGGCGATGGTCGCCGCCGTCGCCATGATCAGGCCCGCCGCCACCATATCGACGGGAACGATGTCGAGCGTCGCCCGATCGCCGGCCGGATATGTCCGATGCCCCTTGATCGACATGAACGCCAGCGGCGCCGAGGTCGTGAAGCCTTCGTTCCACCCTTCGAACGGATAGCGAATCGCCGACTCGACGATCGCCGGGCGCACGATGCACGCGCGCACGTCTTTGGCGCCCGCGCACACCTGGTCGCCGAGCGACTTCGTATACGTGTACGTGTTCGGCCAACCCCAGTGCTGCGCGCGCTCCATCCCGAGGTCGGTCAGCTTCTCCGCCACCCACATCTTGCGCTCGCGCTGCACTGCGATTTTGAGCGTGCGCTCCTCGTCGGCGTCGCGCCCTTCGTCGCGCAGACGCGCTGCGCCCTTGTCGCGGAACTCCGAGACGTGCGCGCGATCGTCGGCGCGCGATTTTACCTGGTCGATGATGCGCTGGCAGTCGGCGATCTCGAGATCGACCGAGAAGTCGTCGTCGCGCAGCACGTCGGTCTGCGTGCCGTCGCCGCGATCCTTGCGCGGAAAATATCCGACCAGCGGCTCGTCTTCCCACACTTCGCCGTCGCGGTTGCCGGCGACGAAGCAGGTGGAGATGTGGATGACCGCGGCGCCGGTCTTGCGCGCCACCTCGAGCACGTGCTTGGGCCCGAGCACGTTGATGCGCAGCGCCGTCTCCAGCGACGGATTGAACGACACCAGCCCCGCGCAATTGATGATGGCGTCGAGCTTGCCCATGCGCTCGAAATCAGCGTCGCTGAAGTTGAGCAGCGGCCGCGCCACGTCGCCCGGCAGCGGCGCGCACTTCTCGCGCAGAAAGGCGTCGGTGCCGTCGCCCCATTTCTCGCGGATCGGATCGAACGTCGGCGAGCTCGCCACTTTCTGGAAGAAGCGATCCTCCGACGACGATCCGGCGCCGGGACGCACCAACACGAACATCTTTCCGATATCGGGATATCGCGACAGGAACATCGACAACGCGACCTTGCCGACGAATCCGGTCGCGCCCACGAACAGGATCCGCTTGCCGCGCAGCGTCTCGCCGACGTCGAGGAGCTCGCCGCTCATCGCATGTCCGTCATCAGGATCGGCGGATGATGCAGCATCGTGATCTGCGCCGAGCGCCCCATGTGCGAGCGGCCCATCGCGATCGCCTCGGCGAGCGTCTCCGCGCGCTCCCAGCCGAGGAGCTTGGGCACCGTCGAGTTGTCACTGCCGACGACGATGACCTTGCCGCAGTGCTCGCGCCCCTTCTGCCCCCAGTACCACATATAGAACGGGTGCGCGCCGTGATACGCGTTTCCGCGGCGATACATTTCGATATAGGACGGGTTATAGGCGAACTCGTCCTGATATTTCTGTTCCAGCGTATAGGCGTCGCGCGTCTCCGGCAGTAATCGATTGAAAAACTCGATATACGACGGGTGGTGCACCGGATCGAATAGATCCGAGCACGGATGGGTCACGATCATCACGCCGCCCTTCTTCAAGAGCGGCTTGTTGCGATACATATGAAAGAAGTATCCGAGCGCCATCACCTGCACGAGCAGCGGATTGAGCGCCTTGGAATTGACGTTGTACGGCGAGATATAGGGAATTCCGGAAATCAGGATATCGGCCTGGCCCTCGACGGGAACCGCGTACTGCTCGTAATTGCGCGCGAGCACCTTCTGGTGCACCGGCTCGGCGGC
>DASXOU010000772.1:0-3384 GCA_036494045.1 Polyangia bacterium
ATGTGACTCGGCGCTGTAATGCCCGCGAAACGCTCTGATCGTGACGAACAGGAGCAACAGCAGCCCGATGAAGACATGCGCGCCGTGCAGCCCGGTGAGCGAGTAGAAGATCGTTTGCTGCGCGGCGTCCTGCGGGGCGAAGCCGATGTTGGCGTACTCGTTGATCTGGATGAAGAGGAAGGTGCAGCCGAGCAGGAAGGTCGTCAACATCCCGGCCTTCAGGCCGAAGTGGTTGCCTTTCTTGATCGCCTGCTCTGCCCAATGGATCGTGAAGGAGGAGGAGACGAGGATCGCCGTGTTCATGCCTGCGACTTCGATCGGCAGTTTCGTGCCGACAGCAGGCCATGGGTCGCCTTGGGCGATGCGAATGAAGAAGTACGCCGTGAAGAAGGCGCCGAAGACCATGATCTCGGAGATGATGAAAAGCAGCATTCCGAGCAGCGCTGGGTTAACGCGCGAGCTGCTGTGGGCGGCCGGCGGACCGTGGTGGTCGTGGTCGTCGTGACCGACGGCGTGGGCGATGCTGGCTGCCTCCATGCTTGGCTCCTTACGCCGCCGCAGTCGTGGCGTTGAGGTCGACGACGACGTGCTCGACAGGCGCTGAGGTCATGTGCTGCACGCGCTCGATCAGGTTCGAACGCATCCAGCCGGAGCGCTGATCGGGCAGCGTCGAGATGACGACGTCATCGACGCGGAACAGCTCGAGCGCGTTGACGGCAGCTGTGTAGGGGTCGGGGTCGCCGATCATGCCCGAGCCGAGTAGGCCTTCGCTGTGCAGGCGGTCGAGCATCGTCGCCAGACGGGCGCGGGCGAGCTGCGGCGCGCCGCCGCTGCCGTCGGGCTGGGGGACGATCACGATGAACAGGCGTCGCTCGCCGCCGGCGGCCTTCTCTTTCAGGCGCTGCAGCAACTCGTCGCCACCGAGCGTCTTGGAGGCGAGCACGAGCGTGACTTTGAACGGCAGGCCCTCTGCCTCTATGTCGACGACGACGTGCTCGACGGGCAGGCCCGATGCGTTGCGGATGCGCTCGACGAGGTCGCGCCGCAGCCAGCCGGAGCTGACGGCAGGGTGGGTGGAGATGATGATCTCGTCCGGGCGACGCTCTGCGACGGCGTCCATCGTCGCGAGGAACGGGTCTGAGTCGCCGACTTCGCCACTCGCGTCGATGCCCTCTGCGGTGACGAGCTCGAGCGCGAGGTCGACGCGCGCTTGCGCCGATTCGCGCACGGCCTCGTCGTAGATCACGAGGCCGGCGCTTGGATTGCTCTGCGGCACGACGAGACGAAAGCGCGTCTCGCCTTCGGCGGCGCGGGCGCGCACGGCCTCGAGCAGCTTGGCTCCACCGAGCGTGCGGTTGGCGACGACGAGCACCTCCCTCACAGCGTCACCTCGACGCTCACTCGCTCGCTACCTCTCTGGCGCCGGCACCAGCGCCGACGGTGGCTGGCGTGGGGGTGGGGGCGAACGTGCCGTGCACAGCGCCTGGGACGCCGTACTCGTAGGGGCCGCCGACGACGGTCGGCAGCTTGTCGAAGTTGAACACTGGCGGCGGCGAGGAGACCTGCCACTCGAGCGTCATCCCGCGCCATGGGTTTTTGACTGCTTTGGGGCCGCCGCGCCAGCTGGTGACCATGTTGTAGAGGAAGATCAGCGTGCTCAGGCCGAGCGCGAAGCTCATGATCGAGATGAACAGGTTGAGGCTGGCGAACTTCGAGGCGTAATCCTCGACGCGTCGCGGCATCCCCTGCAGGCCGAGGATGTGCATCGGGCCGAACGTCAGGTTGAAGAAGACGAACGTCGTCCAGAAGTGCCATTTGCCGAGGCGCTCGTCGTACATCCGCCCGGTCATCTTCGGGAACCAGTAGTAGACGCCGGCGAAGATCGTCATCAGCGAGCCGCCGAACAGCACGTAGTGGATATGGGCGACGATGAAGTACGTCGCAGAGACGTGGATGTCGAAGGGGATCATCGCGAGCATCACGCCGCTGATCCCACCGAGCGTGAACGTCGTCAGGAAGCCGAGCGCGAACAGCATCGGCGTGTCGAGGTGAAGGACGCCGCGCCACAGCGTGGCCAGCCACGAGAAGATCTTGATCCCCGTCGGCACGGCGATGATCGCCGTCGTGATCGCCATCGGGATGCGGATCCACGCGGCCATGCCGGAGGTGAACATGTGGTGCGCCCAGACGGTGAAGCCGAGGCCGACGATCGCGAGCAGCGAGAAGGCCATCATGCGGTAGCCGAAGATCGGCTTGCGCGACTTGACGGCGATGATTTCGCTGATGATCCCGAAGCCGGGCAACATCATGATGTAGACGGCAGGGTGCGAATAGAACCAGAAGACGTGCTGATACATCAGCACGTCACCGCCCTTGGCGGCGTTGAAGAAGTTGAAGCCGAGCGCGTGGTCGAGCAGCACGAAGAACTGCGATGCGGCGATGAACGGCGTGGCGATCACGACGAGCAGCGACGTGGCGAAGTTGGCCCAGACGAGCAGCGGCATGCGGAAGAAACTCATGCCCGGCGAGCGCATCGTGATGATCGTCACGAGGAAATTGAGCGCGGTCATGATCGAGGAGGCGCCTGCGAACTGCACGGCGATCGAGAAGAACGTTTGCCCGATCGGCGCATTGGTCGACAGCGGCGCATACGCCGTCCAGCCGTCTGCGAATGCGCCACCGGGAGCGAAGAAGCTGGCGAGCATCAGCGTGCCGGCGACCGGCAAGAGCCAGAAGGACAGTGCGTTCAGGCGCGGGAAGGCCATGTCTGGGGCGCCGATCATCAGCGGGATGACGAAGTTGCCGAGGCCCGCGAAGACGGGGATCACGAACAGGAAGATCAGCAGCGACGCGTGGACCGAGAAAAGGCCGTTGTACGTGTTCGCGTCGACGAACTGGGCGCCTGGAGCGGCGAGCTCGGCGCGCATCAGCATCGCGATCAGGCCGCCGACGAGCAGGAAGAAGAACGAGCTGACCGTGTACTGGATACCGATCACCTTGTGATCGGTGTTGATGCGGAAGTAGTCCTTCCACGTGTACGCGCCGTGGCTCGAGTGGTCCTCGGCGCGCGTCTTGCGACCGGCTGCCCAGTAGAACCAGTAGTCGAAGCCGCCGAGCCCGACGAGGAAGGTGAGGGGAACGGCGAGCAGCGAGACGGTCAGGATCGCTTCGCCGTCGATGAAGTGCTTGTACTGCCCGTGGCCATTGCTCATCCGCACGACCCACGTCAAGAAGAAGGCGAAGGCGACGGCCAGCACCATCATCCAGGCGGCGCGGTAGAAGCCAGGGGCGCGCAGTTTCGCGCCAAAGGAGAGCCCGCCGGCGCCGTAGCCGGAGCTCGGCGGACGCTGGGTGGGAACGGTCGTCGTCGCCATCAGGCAGACA
>DASXOU010000773.1:0-20241 GCA_036494045.1 Polyangia bacterium
GTAACTGCGATCCCGCTTCCTTCTCAGCCCAGTTGCTGTAACTCTTCTTCATGGCGGCTCCTTGTCATTTGGAACCCCGAGAATCCTCTCGGGGCGACTTGGACCGCCACTTCAATTTCAACAATCAGAGAGACATCCCCCAGTCGCACGGCAACAGGCGGCAGGCGACAGGCGGCCGGCAGCAGGCGACTTGGCGCGGCGGAACTCCCTCGGCCGCGGCGCAAACATTGGCCGCGGCGCAAACATTCGAATCGCCGGCGGCCTGTCGCCTGTTGCCTTCTCCGTCGGTTGCCCTCTTCCGCTAATTGAGCTTGTTCGACGGTGTCGTCGGCACGGCGATCTCGAGCGTCGGCCGTCGGCGCGTCGGCGCCGGATGCTCGTCGGCCGGCGGCTGCGCGATGTCGGCGGCGGTCAGTTGCCCCATTTCCACCAGCGCCTGCAAGAGCGCATCCACGCACGCCGCGTCGAGCTGCACGCCCGCCAGCCGCCGCAGGATCGGCACCGAGTCGAGCGGCGGCCGTCCCGGCTGATAGCAGCGATCGCTGGTGATCGCGTCGTAGGTGTCGGCGACGGCGATGACGCGCGCGCCGAGCGGGATCTCGTCGCCCTTGAGCCCGTCGGGATAGCCGCTGCCGTCGTAGCGCTCGTGATGATTGCGTACCATCGAGCGGATCTGCGTCAGCATCTTGATGTCCGCGACGATGCCGTCGCCGATCGCCGGATGGCCGCGCATCACGCGCATCTCGGCGTCGTCGAGCTGCGCCGGCTTGCGTAGGATGTTCTCGGCGATGCCGATCTTGCCGATGTCGTGCAGAAGCCC
Source organism: Polyangia bacterium (assembly GCA_036494045.1). Taxonomy (GTDB): domain Bacteria; phylum Myxococcota_A; class Polyangia; order Palsa-1104; family Palsa-1104; genus JAQBQH01. The sequence continues at coordinate 821 of DASXOU010000773.1, forward strand.
GCCGACCTCGAGCTCCTTGATCTCGTCGTGCGACAGCTTGAGCCTGGTGCCGATGGCGACGGCAAACTCGGCCGTGCGCTGCGAGTGGCCGGCGGTGTACGGATCCTTGGCCTCGATCGCGTTGACCAGCGCGCGCAAGACCTCGAGATAGCCGCGCTCGACGGCGAGCAGCAGCTTGCGGTTGTCGGCGTCGTACTGATCGAGCTTGCGCGACGCTTCGTTGAAGGTGCGTGCCAGCTCGGCGATCTCGGGCGGCCCCTCGACGGGCACGCTGACGCCGAACGCGCCGCCGGCGAGATCGCGCGTGCCTTCGCCGAGCTTGGCGACCGGCCGCGTGATGTCGCGCGCGAAGAAGAACGCGACCACCAGCGACAGCGCCAGCGCCAGCGCGGTCCAGCCGCCCGCGTGCGCCCAGGTCGCGCGCGCCAATCCATACGCGTCCTCGCGCGGCTCGGCGACGACCAGGCCCCAGCGCAGGCGTCCGAGCGGCGCATAAGCGCCGAGAAGATCGCGCCCGTCGTCGGAAAAGTCGGTGACCACGGTGAGCGCGTGGCCGCCCGACGCGCGATCGATGTTGGGCATGAGCTCGCGGACGATCGGGATCGACGACACGTTCTCCTGCCGAAGGACGCGCGCGCGATCGGGATGCGCGACCAGGCGCCCGCGATCGTCGACGATGTAGGCGATCCCTCGGCGCCCGACGCGCGTGTGCTCGATGAGCTCCTGCACGCGCTCGAGGCTCACCTCCGTCGCCAGATAGCGCCCGGAGCTTCCCTGCTGGCCCGGCAGCGGCATCACCAGCGTGATCAGCATCTCGCGCCGGCGCGCCGACGGATAGAAGTCGCTCGCCCCGGCGCCGCCGCCGAGGAGCGGCCGCGCGCGCCGCTCGTGCTCGTCGAGATCAGCGTCGGTCACGAGCGCGCGATCGAACGCCTGCGCGCCGGCGATCTTCTTGCCGTCGGCGAACAGCGTCGCGATGGTGACTTCCTGATGCTTGTCGAGAAGGAAGCGCAGCCGCGCGCGCCGCTCGGCCTCGTCCGCTTCGGAGGCGTGCGCCGTCGACACGATGCGCACGTCGCTCATGAGCTCGTCGAGCGCGCCGTCGACGCGCGCGCGCAATCCCTCGAGCTCCGCCTGGTGCAGAAGCTTCGCCGAGGTGCGCAGCGCGTCCTCGCCGTGCGGCACGAGCACGAGCAGCGTCACGCCGAGCGGCACCAGCCCCGCGGCGAGGAACAATAGCGCCAACCTCGGCGCCAATCGCAGCTTCAGCGCCATTGCGGCTTCCCTGCCTTCAGCTTGGGCGGTGTCACGTCGATCATCAAGCGGCGCGCCGGCGCGCGTTTGCCGGTCATGCCGTCGCCGTCGAGCGCGACCACGCGCCAATACCAGGTCCCGGTCTCGAGGTGCATCACGGCGCGGGTGCCGTCGACCGTCTCGGTGCGCGCGCCCGACATCTCCGGCGCCGCCGCGATCTCGACGACGTACCTGGCCGCGCCCGGCACCTTGCGCCACGTCAGCGCCACGTCGGTGACGTTGAGCGTCGCCTCGTCGGCCGGCGCCGTCGCCGCCGGCGCGGCCAGAAGGCGCCTCAGCGGCTTGCCCTTCTGCGCGCGGACGGTCTCGCCCGCGCCCACGCGCTCCTCGCCGCCGCCGCTCTTGACCTTGAGCGTCCCGCGCTTGACGTCGACGGTCGTGTCGCCGTTGGGATCGACGACGACGCTCACGCTGGCGCCGCCGTCGGGCGGATCGGCCCACGCGCTCGACGCGATCAACAAGAGGAACAGCGCGCGCTTCATCGGAACTCGATCTCGCGCGCCGTCACGGTCTCGGCCTCGAGCGCCGGCGTGCGCAGACGCAAGCCCGCCGCCAGCTCGCCCTCGACCACGCCGCGCTCGACGGTGACGCCGCCGCCGAACGAGATCATCGTCTCCTCGCCGACGCGCAGCGCCGATCCGCCGTCGATGCTCAGCCGCGCCCACGCGCCCTTGAACGTACGCAGCCGATCTTCGTCGTACAGCCCGCTGCCGTCGCGCAGCGCCTCCCAGTCGACGTCGCCGCCGCGCAGCACGTCGACCTTGCCGCCGAGCCCCTGCACGAGCGCGATCCGCTCGCGCGCCGTGCCCGCCGCGTCCGGCTTTTGCCGGCACGACGCCACCAGGAGCGCGACGAAAACCAACGCACCCGGCATACGCACGCAGCCATTTTAACAGCATTGACAAACGCTGCGCAGAAGTTCAGATCAAGCGGATGGCCAACGGCGCGCGCACCAACCAGCGTGGCGGAAAGCAGACCAAGTTCATCCTCGTCACCGGCGGCGTCGTCTCGTCGCTGGGCAAGGGCCTGGCGTCGGCCTCGATCGGCGCGCTCCTGGAAAATCGCGGGCTCAAAGTCACGATCCAGAAGCTCGATCCCTACATCAACGTCGATCCCGGCACCATGAACCCGATGCAGCACGGCGAAGTCTTCGTCACCGACGACGGCGCCGAGACCGATCTCGACCTCGGCCACTACGAGCGGTTCATCACCGCGCGCATGTCGAAGCTCAACAACTTCACCACCGGCCAGATCTATTGGAACGTGATCCAGAAGGAGCGCCGCGGCGACTATCTCGGCGGCACCGTCCAGGTCATTCCTCACATCACCGACGCCATCAAAGAGAACATCTTGAAGTGCGCCGAAGGCAACGACGTCCTCATCGTCGAGGTCGGCGGCACCGTCGGTGACATCGAGTCGCTGCCGTTCATCGAGGCGCTGCGCCAATTGCGCATCGAGCAGGGCCCGCAGAACGTCATCAGCGTGCACCTGACGCTGGTCCCGTACATCGCCGCCGCCGGCGAGCTCAAGACCAAGCCGACCCAGCACTCGGTGCAGAAGCTGCGCGAGATCGGCATCCAGCCCGACGTGCTCATCTGCCGCTGCGATCGCCCGCTCGAAGCCAATCTGAAAAAGAAGATCGCGCTCTTCTCCAACGTCGCCGGCGACGCCGTCTTCACCTCGCAAGACGTGCCCACGATCTACGAAGTGCCGCTGCGCCTCCACGACGAAGGGCTCGACGACAAGATCTGCGAGCTCCTCAACATCTGGTCGCGCGCGCCCAGCCTCGAGGGTTGGCAGCGCGTCGTCGAGAAGGTCAAGTCGCCCAAGTCGCAAGTGGTCATCGGCTTCGTCGGCAAGTACGTCGAGCTCACCGAGAGCTATAAGTCGCTCAACGAAGCGCTCACCCACGGCGGCATCGCCAACGACTGCAAGGTCGTCATCCGCTACATCGACTCCGAAGAGGTCGAGCGCACGGGCGCCGAGAAGCTGTGCGAAGACGTCGACGGCATCCTGGTCGCGCCCGGCTTCGGCGCACGCGGCACCGAAGGCAAAATCGCCGCGATCCGCTACGCGCGCGAGCGCCAGGTGCCGTTCTTCGGCATCTGCTTCGGCATGCAGCTCGCCGTCGTCGAGTACGCGCGCCACGTCTGCGGCATGGCGGGCGCTAGCTCGTTCGAGATCGATCCCAGCACCAAGGATCCGGTCGTCACGTTGATGAACGAGCAGCGCGAGATCACGACCAAGGGCGGCACCATGCGGCTCGGTCAATATCCGTGCGTGCTCGTCGAGGGCACCAAGGCCGCCGAGGCCTACGGCACGCTCGAGATCTCCGAGCGCCACCGCCATCGCTACGAGGTCAACAACGACTATCGCGGCGCGCTCGAGCAGCAGGGGCTCAAGCTCTCGGGCCTCTCGCCCGACAAGAAGCTCGTCGAGATGATCGAGCTGCCCGATCACCCGTACTTCGTCGCCTGCCAGTTCCACCCCGAGTTCAAGTCACGCCCGATGTCGCCGCATCCGCTGTTCCGCGCGTTCGTGCGCGGTATGCTCGAGCATCAAGCGGTGGCGAGACGAGACCGCGCCGAGGCGACTCGAGCCCCATCCCCCGCACCGACCGTTCGAAATTAAGTATCGGAAATAACGCGGCAAGGATTGCGCCAGGAATGTCGAGAATTCGCGCGACGTGACTGATGACGCAGCGTGTGCAAGAATCGTACCTTTCGCGGCGTTTAGGGCTTTACACTTCCGGCTGCCCTTGCTATGTTTATACCAACGGTAGAGTGGGCGTCGAGGGGGAACGTAAGCGTACGAAAGGACCCGAGAATGTCTATCGAGATCAAGCAGGTCCACAAGCTCAGCCAGCAGCTCGTGATGACCCCGCAGCTGCAGCAGGCGATCAAGCTGCTGCAGCTCTCTCGCATGGAGCTCGTGGACCTGGTCCGCGAAGAAATGATGGAGAACCCGATCCTGGAAGACGGTGAGGTCACCGCCCAGGAGCTCGGCAAAGACGATCCCGACGCCAAGATGGAAGCGGGCCTACAGGGCGAGACCGAGCTGCCGGCGCCCGATGCCATCAAGTCGGACGCGACGTCGGAAGTCACCGGCGCCGAGTCGACCGCCGAGTCGCAAGCGGTCAACGAGATCGACTGGGAGAATTACATCGACAGCTATTCGTCGCAGCCGTCGATGCCGTCGTACAAGCCGTCGAACGACGAGCTGCCGTCGCTGGAGTCGACGCTCACCAAGAAGACGTCGCTCGAGGATCACCTCGCGTGGCAGCTGCGCATGTCGAACTGGCCGTCGACGGAAGAGAACGTCGGCATGCTCATCATCGGCAACCTCAACGGCGACGGCTATCTCAAGGAGCCGCCGCTGGCGGACATCGCCGACGAAGCGGGCGTGGCGCTCGACTTCGCCGAGCGCGTGCTGGCGCAGCTGCAGACCTTCGATCCGGTCGGCGTCTGCGCGCGCACGCTGTCGGAGTCGCTCCTCATCCAGGCGCGCCACATCGGCGCCGACGACGAGATCCTGGTGAAGATGATCACCGAGCATCTCGGCAACCTCGAGAAGAAGAACTACCAGGCGATCGCGCGCGACCTGAAGGAGCCGATCGAGGAGATCTACGAGGCGGCCAAGGTCATCATGAGCCTCAACCCCAAGCCCGGTCACGAGTACTCGACCGAAGAGCCGCACTACATCACGCCCGACGTCTACGTGCACAAGGTCGGCGACAAGTTCTTCGTCGTCCCGAACGACGACGGCCTGCCCAAGCTCAAGATCAGCTCGTTCTACAAGACGGCGCTCGGCGGCAATGGCAAGGCCAAAGAGTACATCCAGGACAAGCTGCGCTCGGCGCAGTGGCTGATCCGCTCGATCCAGCAGCGGCAGCGGACCATCGTCAAGGTCACCGAGTCGATCATCAAGTTCCAGCGCGAGTTCTTCGAGAAGGGCATCGCCCACTTGAAGCCGCTCATCCTTCGCGAGGTGGCCGAAGACATCAACATGCACGAGTCGACCATCTCGCGCGTGACCACCAACAAGTACGTGCACACGCCGCAGGGAATCTTCGAGCTGAAGTTCTTCTTCAACTCCGGCATTCGCCTCACCACCGACGACGACAAGCTTGCATCCGAGGCGGTCAAGACCAAGATCAAGCAGCTGATCACGACGGAGGACCCGCGCCATCCGTTCTCGGATCAAAAGATCGTCGAGCTCTTGCGCGACCAGACGATTGACATCGCCCGCCGCACCGTCGCCAAGTATCGCGAGCAGCTCGGGATCCTTAGCTCTTCCAAACGCAAGCAGTTGTTCTAAGATAGTCGAGAGTCTCGACTCTCAACCCGCCGCAGCACCGGAGGTTTGCAGATGCAGCTCTCGGTGACCTTCAGACACATGGACTCGACCGATGCCCTTCGTGAATACGCGAAGGAGAAAGTAGAGCGCATCCGCAAGTACTTCCCCGATCCGATCAAGGCCCACGTCGTCCTCGTTTGCGACCGCGGATACAACCACACCGCCGACGTCATGATCACGTTGCACAACGGGCTCGTCATCAAGGGCGTCGAGACGACCGAGGACATGTACTCGTCGATCGATCTGGTGATGGCGAAGATCGAGCGCCAGGTGCGGCGCTACAAAGAGAAGATTCGCAGCCACAAAGGCGCCGAAGGGCTGCATGGGCAGCGCGAGATCATCCACTCGGTCTTGGCCGAGCCGGCGGAGGTCGAAGGCGGCAAGCCGGGCAACGGGCACGCGCATCAGGCGCTCGAGCCGGAGATCATCAAGAAGTCGAAGTTCTTCGCCAAGCCGCTGACACCGAACGAGGCGGTCATGCAGATGAACCTCCTCAACAACGATTTTCTGGTTTTCACGAACGCCGCTTCACACGAGGTCAATGTGGTGTATCGTCGCGGCGACGGAACGTACGGGCTCATCGAGACGGGGCAAAATGGCGGGGGAAAGGCGTAGGGCGCTCGTACGCCGCTAAGGGCTTAGCGAATGAAGATCGTAGACTTCGTCGGACCCGAGCTCATCGTGCCGCAGCTACAGGCACACGAGAAGAGCGCGGTGATTCGAGAATTGGCCGACCACCTCGCAGCCCACGTTTCGGGGCCGCAGAAGATCGATCGCGAGGTGTTGGCCAAGGTGTTGCTCGAGCGCGAGCGGTTGGCATCGACGGCCATCGGCGAAGGCGTGGCGATTCCGCACGGCAAGCTCGACGCCGTCGGCAAGCTGGTGGCAGTGGTCGGACGCGCGCCCGATGGCGTGGATTTCGACTCGATGGACGGCCGGCCCACGCACCTCTTCTTCGTGCTGGTCGCGCCGGAGAATTCGACCGGCGTGCACTTGAAGGCGCTCGCGCGCATCTCGCGCCTGTTCAAGGATCCGGAGTTTCGCACGCGGCTCATGCAGGCCAAGGACGCGCAGGAAATCTTCCGCGTCATCGCCGACGAGGACGCCAAATACTGATGCGAACGACAATCTTGCTTCTTATCTTGGGCGTGGTGGGATGCGGCGGCTCGGGAAATTCGGTCAGCGTCGGCAGCGACAGCTTCACGGTGCGCGACGAGGGCTACTTCTTTTCCGACACGCCCGACTACTGCACGGCGGGCGGCGCCGGACAGATGATGCTCGACTTCGTCGACTACGACTTCATCTGCGATCCGACGCATACGCCGGACAAGGCGCCGAACTCGCCGCACCTGGAGCTGCGCATCATCCTGACCATGGGGGCGTCGCCCGACTTCGCGACGCATCCGAACCAGGGGCTGCCCTACGACTCGACGGCGGGGATCACGCCCGACTGCACCAACGGGCCCGGCGACATCATCGTCGCGCAGCTGCTCCATTATCCCGACGGCAACGCCAACACGGTGCCCGATCGCATCGAGTACGCGGACAACGCGCATCTGCTGTTCACGTCGTTCGACAAGACCAAGGCGAACCCGAACACCGGCAACTACGACTTGAAGTTCGGCGGCAGCGAGGTCAAGCACACCTTCTCGATCGCGTCTTGTAATTAAGGAGGCCGGTGGCCAGCGTCCGCGTAGATAGCTTGCTCGACGCGCGCGAGGCCGGCCTCGCGCTCGAGCTGGTCGGCGGACGCGGCGGATTGTCGCGGCGGATTTCGGGGCCGCGCGTGCAGAAGCCGGGGCTGGCGCTGACCGGCTACACGGCCTACGTGCATCCGGAGCGCTTGCAGGTGCTCGGGCTGACCGAGATCTCGTATCTGCGGCAGGCGACGCCGGAGGCGCGCCTGGCCGGGCTCGAGGCGCTGTGCGCGCTCGAGCCGTGCGCGATCGTGGTGACGCGCGGGCTGGAGGTGCCGGCGGAGCTGGTGCTCGGCGGCGACAAGTACAACGTGCCGTGCTTCTCGACGCCGCTGATGTCGTCGGTGTTCATCAACCGCGTCACCAAGTGGCTCGAGGATCGGCTGTCGCCGACGACGAGCGTGCATGGCGTGCTCATCGACGTGCTCGGCGTCGGCATCTTGCTGATGGGCAAGAGCGGCATCGGCAAGTCGGAGGCGGCGCTCGATCTCGTGTTGCGCGGGCATCGGCTCGTCGCCGACGACATCGTCGAGATCCGCAAGCGCCCGCCCGACATGATCTACGGCGGCGGCTCCGAGATCATCAAGCACCACATGGAGATTCGCGGGCTCGGCATCATCAACATCAAGGACCTGTTCGGCATCTCGGCGGTGCGCGACGCCAAGAAGATCGAATTGGTCGTCGAGCTCGTCGAGTGGAACGAGGAAGAGGAGTACGACCGGCTCGGCGTCGAGGAGCTGCGCCACTCGATCCTCGACGTGGCGGTGCCGATGTTGCGGGTGCCGATCCGGCCCGGGCGAAACATCACGTCGATCATCGAGGTGGCGGCGCGCAATCAGCTGCTCAAGTATCAAGGCAAGCATTCGGCGCGCGAGTTCCAGGATCGGCTGAATCGCGCGCTCATCGAAGCCAAGCCGGACGCGCCGCGCGTGCGCGTCGACGAGGTGGAGTAGTGGCGGCGACGAAGACGATGCGCATCATCATCGTCACCGGCGTTTCAGGCGCCGGCAAGTCGACGGCGCTGCGCGCGCTCGAGGACGCCGGCTACTTCTGCGTCGACAATCTGCCGCTGCCGCTGATGAACCGGTTCGTCGAGTTGTTGTCGGACGCGGGCGAAAGCGAACAGGCGGCGGTCGGCGTCGATGCGCGCGAGGGCGAGTTCTTGTCGTCGTCGCGTGAGGTGTTCTCGGCGCTGCGCAAAGAGGGGCATCAGCTCGAGGTCTTGTTCCTCGACGCGGACGACGACGTGCTGGTGCGGCGCTTCTCCGAGACGCGGCGGCGCCATCCGCTGTCGGGCGACGACCTGCGCGAGGGGATCGCGCGCGAGCGGGAGATCTTGCGACCGCTGCGCGAGGAGGCCTCGGCGTACGTCGATACGGCGAACCTCAACGTGCATCAGCTCAAGGGCGTGGTTCACGAGCGCTATCGGCCCAGCGCCGACGTCCTGGCCATCACGCTGTTGTCATTCGGCTTCAAGCACGGGCTGCCGGCGGAGGCCGACATCGTGCTCGACGTGCGCTTCCTGCCCAATCCGTACTTCGTCGAGGCGCTCTCGGCGGCGACGGGCGAGGAGGCCAACGTGCGCGAGTTCGTCCTCGGCAACGACGACGCCAAGGAGTTCCTCGAGCGCTCGCTGGCCCTGCTCGAATTCGTCTTGCCGCGCGCAGAACGCGAAGGCAAGGCATACTTGACGGTGGCGGTCGGTTGTACGGGGGGCAGGCATCGGTCGGTCGCGGTCGTGCAAGAGCTGGCGAAGCGGCTGCCGCGGCGCCACCCTCTCACCGTGCGGCACCGCGATCTCGCGAGAGGCAGAGAATGAGCGCAGCGGGCGTCATCGTGATCACGCATGGCAACGCGGCCGAGGACATGGTCGACGCGGTCGAGCGCGTCGTCGGCAAGCTCGGGGTGCGCACCATCAGCGTGCGCATCGGCGAGCCGCGCCACGAGACCGAGACGCGCCTGGAGAAGGTGGTCGACGAGCTGCGCGCCGACGAGGTGCTGTTTCTGACCGATCTCGAAGGGTCGACGCCGTACAACCTCTGTTGCAAGCGCTGCGGCGGCAAGAGCGTGGTGCTGTCGGGGATGAACCTGCCGATGCTGATGAAGCTGGCGACGGCGAACCGCGATCACGGCGCCTTTGCGCTGGCCGAGGAGCTGCGCGCCACGGGGCTGAAGAGCATTTCCATTCGTACGGCGATGGGGAACAAGGGAACGCCATGAGTGAGAATGTCGTCGAGCAAAGGCTGCAGATTACCAACGAGCTCGGCATGCACGCGCGGGCCGCGACCAAGTTCGTGCAGACCGCCAACAAGTATCAGAGCGCCGTTGCCGTCGAGAAGGACGGGCAGAGCGTCAACGGCAAGAGCATCATGGGCGTGCTGATGCTCGTCGCTGCCAAGGGCTCGTGGATCCAGGTGCGCTGCACCGGGGCCGACGCGCAGGCGGCGATGGAGGCGTTGGCGGCGCTGGTCAAGGACAAGTTCGGGGAGGACTAAGGAACGCGATGAACGGTGGTGACGGCCAGAGCGGGGGCCAGGGCGGGGGGCAGCCGAGCGCAGGGCTGCCGACCCTTCTGCGCGGCGTCGGCGCGTCGCCGGGGCTTGCGGTGGGGCCGGCGTTCATCGTCGATCGGCGGCGCGTCAAGACGCCGAAGCGGCACATCGCCGAAGAAGAAGTCGGCGCGGAAATGGCGCGCTTCGACGCGGCGCTGGGATCGTCGAACGAGCAGCTAGAGCGCGTGAAGAAGAAGCTGTCCGAGCGCGAGGGCGAGGACCACTTCCACATCATCGAGGCGCACCAGCTCATCTTGCACGACGAGCACCTCGTCGATCCGACCCGGCGGCGGATTCGCGAGGAGAAGGTCAACGCCGAGTGGGCGCTCAGGCGCACGGTCGAGGAGATCAAGACCGTCTTCGACGCCATCGAGGAGGATTATTTCCGCGAGCGTCGCAGCGACATCGACTTCGTGGGCGATCGCATCTTGCGCAACCTCCTCGGCGTCGACGTGGGACCGGCGATGCCGCCGCCCGGCGCGGTCATCATCGCGCACGATCTGTCGCCCGCGGACACGGCGCATTTGCATCGCGCGTCGTGCGTCGCGTTCTGCACCGACGTCGGCGGCAAGACCTCGCACTCGGCGATTTTAGCGCGCGCGTTCGAGATCCCGAGCGTGGTGGCGCTCGAGAACGTCACCGAGCACGTGGGCAACGGCGACTACGTGATCGTCGACGGGCTGCGCGGGGAAATCATCGTGCGGCCATCGCAGGAGCAGGTCGCCGAGTATCGCGTGCGCGCGCAGCGGCACCAGACGTTCGTGCACGAGCTCTTGAAGAACCGCGATCTGCCGGCCGAGACCACCGACGGTGCGCGCGTGCGGCTGTACGCGAACGTCGAGCTCACCGAGGAGGTGCCGTCGGCGCTCGAGCACGGGGCCGAGGGCATCGGGCTCTATCGCACGGAGTTTTTGTTCCTCGATCGCACGGATCTGCCGAAGGAGGAGGAGCACTACCTCCACGCGCGCGGCGTGCTCAAGCGGCTGCATCCGTTCCCCGGCACGTTCCGCACGTTCGACCTCGGCGGCGACAAGGTGGTGCCGTTCGCCGCGCTCGGCGACGAGGCCAACCCGGCGCTCGGCTTGCGATCGATCCGCTTGTGCTTGCGCGAGCGCAAGCTCTTCAAGGCGCAGCTGCGCGGGCTTCTACGCGCGTCGGTGCACGGGCGCATGCGCATCATGTTCCCGATGATCTCGGGCGTCGGCGAGCTGCGCGAGGCCAAGGACGTGCTCGAAGAGGCCAAGGCCGAGCTGGTGCGCGAGGGGACGCCGTTCGATCCGAAGATGCCGGTGGGCATCATGGTGGAGATGCCGTCGGCCGTGATGGTCGCCGATCTGCTCGCCAAGGAAGCGGACTTCTTGTCGGTGGGCACCAACGATCTCATTCAGTACGCGCTCGCGATCGATCGCGTCAACGAGCACGTGGGCTACCTGTACCATCCGTTGCATCCGGCTATTTTGCGCATGGTGCGCTACGTCGTCGACGCGGGGCACGCGGCGGGCGTGCGCGTCGGCATGTGCGGCGAGATGGCGGGCGAGCCGATGTTCGCGATGATCCTGCTCGGGCTCGGGCTCGACGAGCTGTCGATGAACTCGACGGCGATCCCGGTGGTCAAGAGCGTGTTGCGCGGGGCGACGCTCGAGGCGGCCAAGGAGATGGCCGAGAAGGCGCTGGCGATGGCGACGGCGCAGGAGATCGAGAACTTCGTCCAGGAGACGATGTCGAAGTCGTATCCGGAGGAGCTCCTGAAGGCCGCCGGCGAGATGATCCCGTAGGCGCATCAGCTGCGTCTGGTTGTGGTAAAACCGATCACGTGAATCTCCCCGGTTCTTTCGTTGCGACGCCGGCGGGCCGCGTGTTCGTGCACCGCGGCGGCAAAGCGGGCGGCGCGCCGCTCGTCGTCATCCACGGCTGGATGATGAGCCATTGGTACTTTCGGCCGGTGCTCGACGGGCTCGGAGTCGATCGCGAGATCTTCGCGATCGATCTGCCGGGGTTCGGCGAGAGCGATCGGCCGGCGCCAAAAGCGTTCGCTTACGACGCGGCGGCGTTCGCCGACGTCGTCGACGGCGTGATGGCCGCGCTCGCGTTGCCGCGCGCCGACGTGCTCGGCCACTCGATGGGCGGCGGCGTGGCGCTGACGCTGGCGGCGCGCCATCCGGAGCGCGTGCAGCGGCTCGTGGTGGTGGCGCCGGCGGTCTATCGGCTGACGGTGCCGCGGCTGGTGCGGCTGGCGCTTTTGCCCGTCGTCGGACGCTGGCTCATGCGCGCCGGAACCGTGCGCGGCGAGTTCGCGCGCAGCTCGCGCGCCATGTCGGTGCGCGACGGGCGCTGCCTCGACGAGGAGTGGATCGACTACTACTGGTCGCGCCTCAATCGCGCCGGCGGGCACGACGCCGCCCATCGCTGCCTCGAGATCCTGACCTCGGGCCCCGACGACAACGACGACGCCGGCCGCGTGCGCGCGCCGACGCTGATCGTGTGGGGCGACGAAGATCGGCTGGTGCCGCTCGGGCACGGCCGCCGCCTGGTGCGCGCGATCGCGGACGCGCGGCTCGAGATCGTGCCGGCGTGCGGGCACATGCCGTTCATCGAGCGGCCCGAGGAGTTCTTGCGCGTGGTGCGCCCGTTCCTCGCTGAGACGGCAGTAGCAGCGACAGCAGCAGTGGCGTGAACCGACCATGCCGCGCGCGCTGAAGATCCTCATCGTCGAAGACTCGCCCGCGATGCGCCAGCTGCTGGTGCTCGCGGTCAAGAAGCGCGGCGGCACCGAGGTGCACGAAGCCGCCGACGGGCTGGCGGCGCTCAAGTCGCTGGCGACGACGCAGTTCGATCTCGTGTTCGTCGACTTGAACATGCCTGTCCTCGACGGCATGAAGCTGATCAAGAAGGTGCGCGAGTCGGAGGCGTCGACGGGCGCGCCGCGCGTGCGCATCTGCGTGGTGACGACCGAGTCGGCGCAGGCCACCGAAGATCAAGCGCGCGCGCTCGGCGCCGACTTCTTCGTGCGCAAGCCCGTGGCGCGCCGCGACGTCGAGCGCATCTTGCAGGAGGCCTTCCCTGGGTAGCGTCCGCCGCGCGACCGTCGAGCCCTCGTCGCTGCGCGTGCGCGTGCGCGCCGCGGTCGACGGCGATCTCGACGCGCTGGCGCGGCTGTGGCACGAAGCGGACGAGCTGCACGCGCGGCTCTCGCCCGGATTCTTCCGCCGTCCCGACGCCGGCCGCGGGCGGCAGCGCGCCGGCGAGGCGCTGCGCGACGCCGGCGAGAGCGAGCACGAGACCATCCTCGTGGCGCTGAGCAAAGAAGAGGGCAAGGACGTGGTCTGCGGCGCCTGTCACCTGCAGATCTACGACACGCCGGTCGGCCACACGATGGTGTCGCGCCGGCGCGGGCACGTCGAGACGCTCATCGTCGCGCGCGCGCAACGGCGCCGCGGCGTCGGTCGCGCGCTCATGACCGCGGCCACCGACTGGGCGCGCGATCACGGCGCGCATCAATTGCTGCTGACCGTGTGGGCGGGCAACCAGGACGCGGAGCGTTTCTACGCCGCGCTCGGATATCGGACGATCAGCCAGGTGCTCGGGACGAATCTCTGATGCTTCGGCTGCGGCTCGCCGTCGCAGTCACGCTCGCCCTCGTCGCCTTCGCCGGCCGCGCGCGCGCCGATGATCCGTCGCGCGTGTGGCACACCATCGAGACGCCGCACTTCTACATCCACTTCTATACGCTGCCGCACGGCGGCGGCGAGGAGATCGTCGCGCAGCGGCTGGCGACGGTCACCGAGTACGTCTACTCGCGCCTGACGCCGGTGCTCGGCAAGGGGCTCGGACGCAAGACCCACGTCCTCGTCACCGACGAGATCGACGACTACAACGGCTTCGCCGGCGTCACGCCCTATCCGTCGGTCACGCTCTACGCCAACTCGCCCGACGATCGCGCCGAGCTCAACGACTACGACGATTGGCTCACCGATCTGTTCATGCACGAGTACACGCACATCATCCACACCGGCACCATCGGCGGCTGGATCGCGCCCTTGGTGAACGCGGTGCTCGGGCTCGGCGTCGGCATCATCTGGTCGCCGAACCAATTGCAGCCGCGCTGGACGCTCGAGGGTCTCGCCGTGTTCGAGGAGACCGCGCGCACCGCCGCCGGCCGGCTGCGCAACTCGATCTGGGACATGTACCTGCGCGCGCAGACGCTCGAGGGAAAATTCGAGCGGCTCGACCAAGTCTCGGTGGTGCCGAACCAGTTTCCCTTCGGCAACTCGCTCTATCTTTACGGCTCGGCGCTGATGCGCTATGTCGCCGAGCATTACGGCGAGAACGCGCTTCTGCGCTGGTCGCGCGATTACGGCTCGCCGCGCTTTTCCCACGACTTTCTGCCGGGCGCGATCAACCGCAGCATCCGCCGCGTCACCGGCAAGACCTGGGTGCAGATCTACGCCGACTTCAAGGCCGAGCTCATCCAGCGCTACACCGCGCAGCGCGACGCCATCGCCGCCGCCGGCATCACGCCGACGCGCGTGCTCTTGCCTTCCGACGCCAGCTCGCCGGCGCGCCCGGTATTCACGCCCGACGGGCGCGAGCTCATCGTGCTGCGCGACGACGGCTACGCGCGGCAGCGCATGGCGCGCATCGCCATCGACGCGCCGGAGCCGCCGAACATCGGCGACAAGATCAAGTGGCAGGGCACCGAGCTCCTCACCGACGCCGCCGGCGGCCCGTCGCTGAGCGCCGACGGACGCCTGCTCGCCTATCACGAGCAGCAGATCTATCGGACCATCTACTATTACAACGACATCTTTTTGTGGGACCGCGTCGCGCACAAAAAGCGGCGGCTCACCGAAGGCGCGCGCGCGTGGAACCCGGGGCTGTCGCCCGACGGGAAATTCGTCGCGTTCGAGATGACCGGCAACACCTCGCGCGGGCTCGGCCTCATGCGCACCGACGCCACCGGCGACGCCGCCGGCACCATCGAGACGCTGATCCCCAAGGCCAACATGGAGCACGCGTACACGCCGACCTGGTCGCCCGACGGCAAGACGATCGCGTTCTCCTGGTGGCGCAAGAGCGGACGGCGCGACATCTACACGATCGACGTGGCGACGCGCACCATCACCGCCATCACCGACGATCGCGCCTACGATCTCGAGCCGCGCTATTCGCCCGACGGCAAGCTGCTCTATTTCGTCTCCGATCGCACCGGCGTCTACAACCTCTACGCCTACGAATTCGCCACCAAGAAGGTGTGGCAGTGCACCAACGTGGTCGACGGCGTCTTCGATCCGGCCATCTCGCCCGACGGCAAGACCGTCGCCTTCGTCGGCTTTCACGCGCTCGGCTACGACGTCGAGACGGCCGCGCTCGATCGCGCGACCTGGCGCGAGGCGGCGCCGCCGCTCCTCGATCGGCCCGACGTGCAGCCGCCGGCGCAGGAGCCGTGGAAGCCGATCCATTGGTACAACCCGTTTCGCACGCTGATCCCGTTTTCGTGGAAGCCCTACGCCACGCCCGACGGTTACGGCGAGATCCTCGGCATCAACCTGTCGGGCGCGGACATCACCGGGCGCCACTCGTGGAGCCTGCAGCTCGGCTTCGGCACCGGACGCGCCGACGACGTGCAGTTCGCCGCCAACTATTCGTACGCGGGCTTGTGGCCGTCGATGAACATGGGCGTGTCGCACGCGCTCGAGCGGCGCGGCGGGCTCGTCATCAACGGCAAGGACATCGGCTGGGACGCAGACATCTGGTCGGCGGGCACGAGCATCGATCTGCCGCTCCTCAGGCACATCGTCGCTTCGTCGGACCTGACGCTCTCGTACGACTACGCGTGGACGGCGAACAAGACGGCGGTGCCGTCCGAGGTGCTCGATCCGTCGGCGCCGGTGCTGAAGCTGCCCGAGGTCGGCTCGACGGCGGGGTTCGGCGCGACCTGGAGCTATCAGTCGACGCGGCGCTACTTGTACTCGGTGTCGACGGAGTCGGGGCGCTATGTGTCGCTGTCGCTGGGCGTGGCGTCGAAGGTGTTCGGCTCGTCGCACGACGTCTACAACGCCTCCTGGCGCTACGAAGAGTGGGTGCCGATGCCGTGGGGCAATCGCTTCTTGCGCAACCACGTCTTGTGGCTGAGCTACGGCGGCGGCGTGTCGGGCGGTGAAGCGGGGCACCACTCGAACTTCTTTCTCGGCGGTTATCCGACGCAGAATCTCCTGCAGTCGATCTACGATTTTTCGCGGCCGGGATCGGCGTCGCTGCGCGGCTATGGGTTCGCGTCGCAGTTCGGCGATCAGTTCCATGTTCTGAACGCCGAGTATCGATTTCCGATCATGTGGATCGAGCGCGGCATCGATACCTTCCCGCTCTATCTGCGGCGCCTGCACGGCAACTTCTTCGTCGACTATGGCGGCGCGTTCAACGGCGGCTTCTCGTTCGACAAGCTCAAGGTCGGCGTCGGCGGCGAGCTGATCCTCGAGCTGACCTATGCCTACTACTTCAACGCGGCGCTGCAGCTCGGTTACGCGCGCGGGTTCGAAAAGGGCGGCGGCGACCAGGTCTACTTCCTGCTCAATTCGCCGTTCTGAGGAGGTCCATCGGTGAAGCTCGTGTTCACGATCGCGCTGGCGGCGTTCATCGGCTGCGCCTATCCGCAGACGGCGATGGAGCCGATGGTGCGCCGCGGCGAAGCGTTCGAAGCCGGCGTGACGGCGGCGCTCGAGCGCGGCGACTTCGCCGAGGCGTACCGGCTGTGCGAGCGCTGGCTGGCGCTGGCGCACGAGTCGGGGACGCCGGTGAACCTCGTCGCCGTGCACGAGACGATCTTGTGGATCCGCTGGGCCGAGCATGACGCCGCCGGCGCGATGGCCGAGAGCGACGCCGTCGGGCAAGCCGCGCGCCGCTGCGACGGCGAGGCGCGGCGCATGGCGCTCATGCACCACTGGTGGTGCCGCGCCTGGCTCGAGGCCGAAGCCGGCCGCGCCAACGAGGCCGCGGCGGCGTACGCGGCGCTCGAGCGCGTCTCGACGCAGCCGGGCGGTCGCACGTCGCTGCCGGTGCTGGCGGCGTGGCTCGCGCTCGCGCGCGGCGACGTCGCGGGCGCCATGGCCGCCATGCGCGCGGTGACGCCGACGCCGACGACGACGCGCAGGACCTCTACATCTTCGCGCGCGTCTGCGACGCCGCCGGCGCGGCGCGGCTGCGCGCCCGTATCGCCGCCGGTGCGCGCACGCGCATGAGCGCCTGCGTCCGCCAACGGATCGCGCGCGACGCCGGCGTCACTCGCGGTGCGGCGGCTTCCCCGTGAGCCCGGCGCCGACGAAGGGAACTTCGCCGCTCCAAAAGCGCGCCAGCTCGTACCACCACTTCGTCGATTCCGGGCCGAGCCGGCGCTCGAACCGCTGCGCGTCGATGCCCGCGTGCTCGGCGTTGTTCTGCAGCCCCTCGAGAAAGCCGATCGTCGCCGCCTCGCGCACCACCGCGTCGCCCTCGACGTGGAGCCGCTCGACGATCGCGAACACACGCGCGAGCTCACCGTCCGCGCCGCCGCTGATCTCGAGCGCCAGGACGTGGCGCACCAGCTCGGCGAGATCGAGATAGAGCATCCCCGGCACATACGTCGCATCGCGCCGATAGGCCGCCCACGGCTCGCCGAACGACGGGCACGCCAACAGGAACAGCGGCATGACGTCGTCGCGGCCGAGCACGCCAGGCCTCAGTCGCCCGAGGTCGATTCGTCGGGCGAAGGCTCGCGGCCGAGGAGGCGCTCGACGTTGTGCAGGAGCACCGCGCGCACGAACGGCTTAGCCACGTACTCGTCGGCGCCGAGCCCGAGCCCGATCTCCGCGTCGTCGACGTTGGCGTGCGCCGCCGTCAGCATGATGATCGGAATCGCGCGCGTCGACGGATCGCCCTTGAGCTTGCGGCACACTTCCCATCCGTCGATCTTCGGCAGGTTCAGGTCGAGCATGATGAGGTCCGGCCGATCGCGCTCGACCGACGCCAGCGCCTCGGCGCCGTCGGCCGCGGTAATGACGCGGTAGCCGCGCTTTTCGAAGATGCGCGCCACCAGCCTGTTGATCTCCGGCTCGTCGTCGACGACGAGCAACGTGGTTGTGACCGAATCCGCCATGACACCCTCCACCCCGAAGGCTAGTCGAGCATTGCGTCGATGCACGCCGATACCGCCGGCGCGCTCCAATCGCGGTTGCTCACGATGTAGTACCGAATGGTCCCATCCTTGTCGACGAGGAACGATTCGGGAAACTGCTCCGTTCCCCATTTCTTCGGCACGTCGCGCGACGTATCGAGCAGCACGTCGAGCGGCGTCCCCTTGGCGAAGAACTTGCGGATCGCCGCCCAGTCGTCGTCGACGCTGACCGCGAGCAGGCGGAACTTCTTGCCGTGCTCTTTTTCCACGAGCCGCTCCATCGACGCCATCTCGATGACGCAGGTGTTGCACCACGTCGCCCAGAAATTCACCAGCACCACCTGGCCGCGCAGCGACGAGAGCTTCACGTCGTGTCCCTGCCAGTCCTTGAGCACGAAGTCGGGCGCCGCCACCGGCAGCTTGCCGAGCGCCGGGTTCACCGCCGTCGGCTGCAGCGCCTCGCACGCCGCGCCGCTCGAGGCGAGCTCGCCGTCGCGCGCGCGCGCCATCGCGTCGGGCAGCGCGCGCGCGAACAGGACGACGAGGATACCGGCCACCAGCGTCGCGCCGCCATAGGCCGCGATGCGGAAGATCGGATGCACGGGCGTTTGCTTCGGCGTCGGCTCGCTCATCGGCTGCTCCTCGATCCATCGAGCCGGCGCACGAGCATCGCCTCGTCGAGGCGGTACTTGGCGATCTTCTCACCGTCGACGACGAGCACCGGCACGTCCCAATTGTACTCCGCTCGCAGCTTTGGATCCCGATCGATGTCGACGACGTCGAGCGTGAAGTCGTAGTGATCTTGGTACTTGACGATCTGCCCGTGCATGACCTCGCACAAGTGACAGCCGACGCGCGAGTACAGGGTGATGTGGGCCATGCATCGCCCAGTTTAGCGCGAGCGATGGCGGCATGCTCGGGTGTATCATCGTCTTGATGTTCGCTCCGCGCGCGCTCTTGCTGTTGATGCTGGCGGTGGTCGGATGCGGCGACGACACGAGCCCCGGCGCAACCCCGGATCTGACGGCGTCCGTTCCGTCGGATCTGAGTACGCCGGTCGACGCCAGCCTCCCATCAGATCTCGGTCCGAACTACGATCTCGCCTTCTCGTGCCCACGCCTCGCCGGCACTTGTGTCGAGTCGTTCTTTGCGACCTTCGCCAGCTGCTTTCATCCGGCCGGACACTGCCAATCAGAAGGGCACAATCTCGGCATCATGGGCAGCTGGGGCAACTGCGCCTACT
Organism: Polyangia bacterium; assembly: GCA_036494045.1. Taxonomy (GTDB): domain Bacteria; phylum Myxococcota_A; class Polyangia; order Palsa-1104; family Palsa-1104; genus JAQBQH01. The sequence continues at coordinate 20,129 of DASXOU010000773.1, forward strand.
ACATCGACACGTTTGGGCCGAGCGGCGTGGACCACGAGTTCTGGCAAGACAAGAAGGAATGCCTCACGTGGTTGAGTGGTAGGACCGATCCGCAGCCCGACGAGTTCTGCCCG
>DASXOU010000774.1:0-5135 GCA_036494045.1 Polyangia bacterium
CTCGGCTTCACGGGCTGCTCGGTGTGGATCGATCCGCAGCGCGCGCGCTGGGTCGTGCTCTTGTCGAACCGTGTGCATCCGACCCGTACCAATGAGGCGATCAAGAGCTTCCGCCCCACGATCCACGACGCCATCGTCGCCGCGCTCGACGGGTAAGACTTCACGGCGCCCCCGGAAAAAGTAACAGGGAGATCAGGAGATCAGGAGAACAAAACGCTTACAGACAGAACCCATCGAATCCCTCTGTAACAGTTGTGTTCTCCTGATCTCCTGATCTCCCTGTGAATTCTGTCGGGGGACACACCGCGCGTGTCTTTCGCGCCACGGCCCACCGAGTTCCGCGCGGTTGCCGATGGCGCGGGCGCTGCTCTGCATCCGGCGCATGAAACGACTCGTCGCCATCGGCTTCATCTGGCTCGGCTGCGCCATCGCCTGGGTCATCCTCGGCTCGACCATCCTCGCGCGCACCGGCGAGGCCTCCTCGTCGCTGATGCAGGAGGTGTGGGGCCTGTGGGGTCCGCCGATGCAGCAGGCGCCGCCGCGCGCGGTCTTCGTCGAGACCAAGAAGAAGCGCGAGCTGGCGACGACGACCGACGCGGCCGGCCGCGCCTTCGCCACCGAGGTCGTACGCGACGAAGACGTGGAGACCGAGATCGCGCTCGACGAGAGCGACGTCGCCGTCAAGCTCGCGCTCGCGCATCGGCAAAAGGGGCTCTTGTGGTTCGCCACCTACGCCGTCGACTTCCGCGCGCAGTACGACTTCGTCAACGACTCGGGCGCCGACCGCACCGTGATCGTGCGCTTCCCGCTCGGCAACGCCGAGGCCGTGTACGACGGCTTCGAGGTGCGCGACGAGCACGGCGACAAGCTCGAGACCCGCATCGCCGGCGGCGTCGCCGAGTGGCGCTCGATCTTCCGCGCCGGCGAGCATCGCCGCTACGCCATCGCCTATCGCTCGCGCGGCACCGAGCGCTGGGGCTACCAGCTACTCAGCCGTCCTTCGGCCGGCGAGCAGCGGGCCACTTACAGCGCGATTCCTTCGGAATCGCTGGGCGGCACCGGCCAGGTGCGCGCGTTCCATCTCGCCGTCGACGCCGACTTCGGCAGCGTCGACTTTCCCGCCGGCACGCTCTCGCCGTCGACCGAGCGGAAGGGCGCCGGCGGTTGGCACGGCGAGTGGAAATTCTCGAGCCTGGTCGCCAGCCAGCCCATCGGCATCACGCTGCCGCAGAAGCTGAACCCGGGGCCGCTGGCGTCGAAGATCACCTTCTTCGCGCCGGTTGGCCTGCTCTTCTTCTTCTTCGTGGTCGCGGTGCTCGCCGCCGCCGGCCAGCGGCGCATCCATCCGCTCAACTACTTCTTCTTCGGCTGTGCGTTCTTCGCGTTCCACCTGTTGTTCGCGTATCTCGTCGACCACGTGGCCATCGTGCCGGCATTCGCGCTCTCGTCGCTGGTGTCGCTCGCGCTCGTGGTCAGCTACGCGCGTCTCTTCGTCGGCTGGCGCTTCGCGCTCGGCGAGATGGCCGCGGCGCAGCTCATCTACCTCGTGCTCTTCTCGTTCACGTTCTTCTGGTCCGGCTTCACCGGCCTCGCCATCACGACCGGCGCCATCCTCACGCTCTTCGTGATCATGCAGCTCACCGGCCGCATCCGCTGGGACGACGGCGTCACGGGATCGGCGGCGTCTGATCCGACTGCACGCACGACGACAAATCGAACAGCATGAAGGCGAGCGCCTTCTCCTGATCGCTGAGCGGCTGGCTCGCGCACGCCGACGGGAACGACCACCCCGACGACGGCGACCCGGCGACGAGCGCGTTGGCCGTGACGTGGAAGTCGCTGTACACGGCGCGGCCGCAATACTGCGGCTGGCCCATGTCGTCGGGCGGCGCGTTCAGCGGCGTGTTGAACGTGAAGTGCATGACGCCGGCGCCGCCGTTGGCCGAGCCGAAGTCGTAGTCGACCCAATCCTGCGAGTACATCGGATTGACGCCGGTGACATCGTGGCGGCCTTGCGCGATGGCGAGATCGCCGGGCATCGAGGCCGTCACGCCGGCCGCGACGAGCCACTGCGAAAACGCCAGGCCCTTGGGGAACGAAGTGTTGATGGGCGCCTGGATCGTGTCGTTGTAATCGTCGCCGAGCTCGGGGCTCCAGCTCATCGCGACCTGGTCGAACGGGCTGCCCGCGTAGTGCCACCAGTCGTAGCTGTAGTGCGTGGTGAAGACGCGCCCGCCGGCGTTGACGTAGTTGCCGATGTTGGCCGTGCCCGCCGACTGATCGTACTGACCGCCTTCGCACGGCAGCATGACCACGTCGTAGGCGTCGAGCGTCGTGCCGCTGCCGCCGTAGAGCTGCGTGCCGTCGGGCGTCGAGGCGCTGATGACGCCGCCCGGCGAGTTGGCGCCCTTGTACAAGTGGATGCGCGACGCCGCCGTCGACGGCTCGGTGATCTCGCTCGGGTCGATGCCGAGCTTGAGCAGCAGGCACTCGAGCGGATCGGCGGAGCCGGTCACGATCGCCATCTTCGGCAGATCGCCGTTGGCGCGCTTGGACGGCAGCGACGTGGAGCCGGCGTCGAGCGGCGTCGACACGCACGCGGGCACGCTGGCGATGGTGGTCTGGGTGCGCCACTTGCCGAGCTGGATCACGAGCGGGATGTTGCTGCCGACGGGCACGTTGGTGAGTGTGAAGCTGCCGGTGGCGTCGCTGAGCGTCTGCACGACCGGATCGCCGGAGACTTCGCCGTTGCAGCGATCGCAGCTCACGCCGTCGGTGAATGGCGCCGGCGTCGCGTTGGGCACGTAGACGATCGCGTTGTACAAGGGCAGGGTGCCGTTGGGCGCGTAGACCTTGCCGGTCAGCGTCGTGGTGCCGCCGCCCGGGCAGGTCATCTGCTGGCACTGCAGGCCGATGCAGCCGCCGCTGCCGCCGCCGTCGGTGCCGCCGCTGCCGCCGCCGCTGCCGCCCATGCCGCCGCCGCCGGTGCCGCCCGCGCCGCCGCCGTGGCCGACGCCGCTGTGAGGCCCGCAGCCGAACAGCATGCCGACCGTGGCGAGCGTTCCGATCGCGAGCGAGAGCGAGAGCTTGAATCCGGGCTGCATCGAAGCCTCCATGCCCCCTTCGAATCGTCCCAATGCTTGAAATAAGCACCGGCCGGATCTAACGTCCGCTGTCTGTATGACGCAGCGCGCCCCGATGCATGTTCCCGTCGAGATCCTGCGTCGCGACGGGCAGAACCGGTGGTTCCGGCTGAGCACCCACGTCGGCCCCGATTCGCTGCGGCTGGCGCACGTCGTGCCCGAGGAGCTCGACGGCCCACTGGCGATCGCGTTCCACTTGCCGGGCGACCCCGTGGCCGTACGTTGCAGCGGGCGCGCGCTAGAAGAAACTGTCGGCGAGGGTGAAGACGAGCACGCCGAGCGGCGCGCTCTCGCGCTCATCGACGTCGACGAAGCCGCGCGTACGCGCATTGCACAATACGTAACCGAGAGGCTCGGGCTGATCTGATGGCGGTCAAAAGGAGCGACGTGGATCCACTGAAGCGACTCGAGGAGATGGAAGCGGCCGCGCTCAAGGGCGGCGGCGACGAGCGCATCGCCAAGCAGCACGCCGCCGGCAAGCTGACCGCGCGCGAGCGGCTGGAGCTGCTCTTCGACGCCGGATCGTTCGTCGAGCTCGACAAGTTCGTGATGCATCGCTCGATCGACTTCGGCATGGAGCAGCACAAGATCCTCGGCGACGGCGTGGTCACCGGCTACGGCACCATCAACGGGCGTCAGGTCTTCTCGTTCGCGCAGGACTTCACCGTCTTCGGCGGCTCGTTGTCGGGCGCCTACGCCACCAAGATCTGCAAGGTCATGGATCTGGCGATGCGCACCGGCGCACCGGTCATCGGCCTCAACGACTCGGGCGGCGCGCGCATTCAAGAGGGCGTCGAGTCGCTCGCCGGCTACGCGGAAATCTTCACGCGCAACGTGCTCGCCTCGGGCGTGATCCCGCAGATCAGCGCCATCATGGGCCCGTGCGCGGGCGGCGCCGTCTACTCGCCGGCGATGACCGACTTCATCTTCATGGTCGAGAACACGAGTTACATGTTCATCACCGGCCCCGACGTCATCAAGACGGTAACGCACGAGGAGGTGTCGAAGGAGGAGCTCGGCGGCGCGCACACGCACGCGGCGCGCTCCGGTGTGGCGTCGCTGGCGGTGCCCGACGAGCGCGCTTGCGCCGACACGATCCGCGAGCTGCTCTCGTACCTGCCGCAGAACAACACCGAGGATCCGCCCGTTGTCGCGACGCAGGATCCCGCGCATCGCGAAGACGCGGCGCTCGACACGCTGGTGCCGCTCGACTCGGCCAAGCCGTACGACATCAAGCAGGTGATCACGCGCGTCGTCGACGATGGGCAGTTCCTCGAGATGCAGCCCGAGCACGCGCTCAACATGGTCGTCGGCTTCGCGCGCATCGAAGGGCGCACCGTCGGCATCGTCGCCAATCAGCCGGCGCATCTCGCCGGCTGTCTCGACATCAAGGCGTCGGTCAAGGGCGCGCGCTTCGTGCGCTTCTGCGACTGCTTCAACATCCCGCTCGTCACCTTCGTCGACGTGCCCGGCTTTCTGCCCGGCACCGATCAGGAGTACGGCGGCATCATCAAGCACGGCGCCAAGCTGCTCTACGCGTTCGTCGAGGCGACCGTGCCGAAGGTAACCGTCATCACGCGCAAAGCGTACGGCGGCGCCTACGACGTCATGGCGTCGAAGCATGTGCGCGCCGACATCAACTTCGCGTACCCGACCGCCGAGATCGCGGTCATGGGTCCCGACGGCGCGGTCAACATCGTCTATCGTGACGAGCTGGCCAAGGCAGCGGATCCGGTCGCGGCCAAGGCCGCCTACGTCGCCGAGTATCGCGAGAAGTTCGCCAATCCGTACAAGGCCGCCGATCCCGCCGCCGCGCGCGCCGCCTTCGTCGCCGAGTACCGTGAAAAGTTCGCCAATCCCTACGCCGCGGCCGCGCTCGGCTACATCGACGAGGTCATCCGCCCCCGCGAGACCCGCAACAAGGTGGCCGCCGCGCTTCGTATGCTGCGTAACAAGCGGCAGTCCAACCCCCCGAAGAAGCACGGAAACCTG
>DASXOU010000775.1:0-3030 GCA_036494045.1 Polyangia bacterium
TGCCGAAGAGCACGATGCCGAGCGCCAGCATCATCACGCAGGCGATCCACAGGTTGCGTTGCGCGAGCAGGCGCAGCTCCAGGATCGGATGCTTCTGCGCCAGCTCCCACAAGACGAGCGCGACCAGCGCCGCCACGCTGACGACGATCATGAGCGTGATGAACGGCGAGCTGAACCAGTCGTCGCGCTGCCCCTTGTCGAGCACGACCTGCAGCGCGCCGAGCCCGACGACGATGAGCGACAGGCCGATGTAGTCGATCGGGATCGAGCGGCCGCGCGCGCGCACCCACGGCGGATCCTCGAGCAGCCGATGGCTCAGGATCAAGGAGAGGATGCCGACGGGAACGTTCAAGAAGAAGATCCAGCGCCAGCTCGCGTTGTCGGTGATCCAGCCGCCGAGCGTCGGGCCGATCGCCGGCGCGAGCACCACCGCCATGCCGTAGATGGCGAACGCCATGCCGCGCTTTTGCGGCGGGAAGGTGTCGGCGAGGATCGCCTGCTCGCTCGGCTGCAGCCCGCCGCCGCCGGCGCCTTGCAGGACGCGGCAGAAGATGAGCGTGCCGAGGTTGGGCGCCAGCCCACACATGAACGAGCTGACGGTGAAGAGCGCGACGCAGGTCATGTAGAAGCGCTTGCGGCCGATCAGCGTCGAGAGCCAACCCGACGCCGGCAGCACGATCGCGTTCGACACCAGATACGACGTCAGGATCCAGGTGCTCTCGTCGACGCCGACCGAGAGGCTGCCGGCGATGTGCGGCAAGGAGACGTTGGCGATGCTCGAGTCGAGCACCTCCATGAACGTCGCCAGCGTGACGGTGAGCGCGATCGCCCACGGGTTGTGATGCGGACGCCAATGCCGGTCGTCGCTCACGTTGGCTCGCTCACGTCGTCACCGCAAGGAAACGGTCGGCTCGACCGACATGCCCGGGCGCAGCCGCTGCAGCTGATCGCGATTCACTTGCAAGTGGATGCGCACCGGCAGGCGCTGCACGACCTTGACGTAGTTCCCGGTGGCGTTCTCCGGCGGCAACAGGCTGTAGCGCGCGCCCGAGGCGCCGGCGAAGCTCTCGATGGTGCCGTCGAGCTTCCAGCCGAGCGCGTCGACTTTCACGCGCACCGGTTGGCCGACGCGCAGCCGGCCGAGCTGGGTCTCCTTGAAGTTGGCCGTGACCCATAAGTCGTCGAGCGCGACGACGGCGAGGAGCTCCTCGCCCGGCTGCACGTGCTGGCCCGGCTCGACGCTGCGCTTGCCGACCACGCCGGCGACGGGCGCGGCGACCTTGCAATAGGCGAGGTCGAGGCGCGCGCGCTCGACGGCGGCTCCGGCGGCTTCGACCGCGGCCTCCTTGGCGGCGATGTTGGCTTCGCGGATGCTGATCTGGCGAGGCGCGTTGCGGCTGGCTTCGTGCTCGCGGCTGAGCGCCTGCTGCAGGCGCAGCTGCTGCTCGTCGACGGACTTTTGCGCCGAGCGGGCGAGCGCGCGCGCCGACTCGAGATCGGCGTGCGTGGCCTTGGCGGTGGCTTCGATCTGATCGAAGCGCTCCTCGGGGATCGCGCGCTGGGCGATGAGATACTTGTAACGTGCCAGATCGGCTTCGGCGCGGGCGTCGGTGGCCTCGGCGCCGTGCACGCGGGCGAGCGTCGACTGGTGCTCCTTCTCGGCGGCGGCGATGGCGGCGCGCGCGGTGTCGACGTCGTCGCTGGTGGTGGCGATCTGCGTGGTGTTCGTGGTGGCGGTGATGGGGACGTTGGGGCTCTCGGCGGCGAGCTGCGCGCGCGCTTGCATCAGATCGGCCTGGGCGCGCGCGAGCGCGACTTCGTAGTCGCGCGGATCGAGCTCGACGAGGAGCTGGCCGGCGGCGACGTGCGTGTTGTCCTCGACGTGGACGGCGGTGACGGTGCCGGCGACGCGCGCGGAGATGGGCGCGATGTGGCCGTCTATTTGCGCGTCGTCGGTGCTCTCGTGCGTGTGAAAGTGCCACCAGACGAAGAAGCCGATGATGGCGGCGACGATCAGCGCGACCACGAGGAGGACGAAGCCGCGCGGATGCTCGCGGCGCCAGCGGGCGGCGCGCCGGCGCAGCGGCTCCTTGGGCTTTTCCGGCTCGTCGCGATCGTGCGGCTCGTCGCGATCGTGCTCGTCGTGCTCGTCGCGACGCTCGCGCGCCGGCTCGTCGTGGCCGTTGCCTTCGCGGCGCGGCTGCTCTGCCGATTCCACGCGACGGTTATAGACACCGTGCCTTAGGGGTCGACCGCATCGGGCAGGATCTGGACGGCGCCGCTGTCGAGATCGTAGCGGGCGCCAACCACGCGGACCTTGCCCGTCTTCGCCCGCGGCGCGAGCACCGGTTGCGCGGTCTGCAACTTTTGCACCTGGGCGGCGACGTTGGCGCGGATCGCGGCGTCGAGCGAGTGCGTTCCGGCGATGGCGCTCTTGATGCGCGCGACCAGGGCGCCGAGATGGCCGGGCGGCGACGCCGGCGCCAGCGCCGCCTCGACCGCGCCGCAGCGCGAGTGGCCGAGCACGACCACGAGCGACGCGCCCAGGTGCTCGACGGCGTATTCGACGCTGCCGATGGCGTCGTCGTCGGCGACGTTGCCGGCGACGCGGACGACGAACAGATCGCCGATCCCCTGGCCGAAGAGCACCTCGGGCGGCACGCGCGAATCGGCGCAGCCGACGACGACGGCGATCGGATGCTGCGCGCTGGCGACGTCGCTGCGGCGCGCCGCCGACTGATGCGGGCAGGCGCCGCCGCCGGCGACGAAGGCGGCGTTACCGGCGACGAGCCGCTTGAGCGCGTCGTCGGCGGAGTGGCCCGACGGCGCATCGGCGCGGGCGACGGCGGTGCAAGCGAGAAGCACGAGGATTGCGCGCATGCCGCCTTCGTAGTCGCGAGCGCGCGGCGCGCCTAGACGCTACTTGCGATCGCGCGCCAGCGCGGCAATGAGGCCGTGGAGCGCGCGCACGTCGGCGGGCGCGAGCGCGGCGGCGGCGAGCAGGCGGCGCAGGTGCACGCGCCGATCGTC
>DASXOU010000776.1:0-5800 GCA_036494045.1 Polyangia bacterium
CACGATGTCCTCAAGGACGAAGAGCGATCGCCGCTCGATTACATCTGGGAGGTCTGTCCCGGCGAGGGGACGGCGTACGTGCGCGGGCAGCTGGGACGCGTGCTCTTCTCCGGCGAGGATGCGGAGAAGTCGATCGGATCGTTGTCGGGCGGCGAAGCGGCGCGGCTCATCTTCTGCCGCCTGATCGTCGAGCGCCCCAATGTGCTGATCCTCGACGAGCCGACCAACCATCTCGACATCGAGGCCATCCAGTCGCTGGCCGCGGGGCTGCGTGACTACGAAGGGACGCTGCTGTTCGTCTCGCACGATCGCTGGCTGGTGTCGGAGCTGGCCACGCGCATCATCGAGCTGACGCCGACCGGGCCGCGCGACTTCCCCGGGACCTTCGCCGAGTATCTGGCGCGTAGCGGCGACGATCATCTCGACGCCGAGGCGGTGCTCGCGCGCGCGCCCGCCGTCGCCAAGACGAAATCGGCCGACAAGAGCGCGGCGTGGGAGGCCGACAAGCGCGAGCGCAATCGCATCGCGGCGCTGCCGGCCAAGCGCGACAAGCTGCTCGCGCGCATCGAGGCCGCCGAGGAGCGCAAGAAGCAGATCGCCGCGTTGTATGCGGATCCGACGTTCTATCAGCGCACGCCGCAGGCGGAGATCGATCAGTTGGTCAAGGAGAGCGAGCGGCTCGACGAAGAAATCGAAAAGCTCCTCGTCGACTGGGAAGCGATCGAGGCCGAGATCAGCGCAAATTAGTTTTGGCTCGCGATCAAACAATCAGCGACTCGCGGAGTAGCGAGGCGGCGCGCCTCGCGCGCGCGGCAAGACGCCCTGGAGACTGCCCGCCCGCGGCGTGCAACCTTGCAGTCGCAGTCGAGCATTGTCGCGCGCTTCGCCGGCGCGCAACGGGCGGCGTGCGGCGGCGCATCGGTTGCAGCGTGCAGCGGAATGCGGAACACGTGGACAGTGCTCGCGCTCGCGATCGCGGTCGCCGCTAGCGGCTGCACCCGAGCGAATGGATCGCTGCAAGCGGGCGGCGGCGGCAGCGGCGGCGGCACGTCGGGCGGCGTCGGCGGCAACGGCAACGGCAACGGCAACGGCGCGCCCGGCGACGGCGGCAGCAACGGCGACGCCGGCAACAGCGGCGGCGTCGACGGCGGCGGCCCGGTGACGCCGAGCGCGTGCAGCGGCAAGGCGGCGCAGCCCGTCGACGGCTCGTGGACGCTCATGGTCGGCGGCGTCGCGCGCACCGTGGAGGTCCACGTGCCCGCGGCCTACGATGCGACCAAGCCGACGCCGCTCGTGATCAACTTCCACGGCTACACGTCCAACGGCATGCAGCAGGCCGCCATCTCCAACATGTCGGCCAAGGCCGACGCCGCGGGCTTCGTCGTCGCCTATCCCGAGGGCACCGGCTCGCCGACCGGCTTCAACGCCGGCGCCTGCTGCGGTACGGCGGCGCAGGACATGGTCGACGACATCGGGCTGACGCGCGCGATCATCGTCGAGGCGACCACGCGCCTCTGCCTCGACGGCAAGCGCGTCTTCGTCACCGGCTTCTCCAACGGCGGCTTCATGTCACACCGCATCGCCTGCGAGCTCGCCGACGTCGTCGCTGCGGTGGCGCCGGTTTCGGGCGTGCTCGGGATCCCGGCGACGAGCTGCACGCCGGTGCGCCCGATCTCGGTCATGGACTTCCACGGCATGTCCGACACCACGGTTCCCTACGCCGGCTCGACGCAGGATGGCTGGCCGTCGGTACCCGACACGTTGGCCGGCTGGGCGATGCGCGACAAGTGCACCGACGCGATGCCGGCGCAGACCTATCAAAACGGTGACGCGACCTGCGCGACCTACTCGCACTGCGCCGCCGGCGTCGAAGTCACGCTGTGCACTATCAGCGACGGCGGCCACGCCTGGCCCGGCAGCCCGGTGCCGCTGCCGGGCACGACGCAGTCCCTCTCCGCCACCGACGCCATGTGGACCTTCTTCACGGCGCACCCTTTGCCCTAGCTTTGACTTGGCCCCGACGGCGTGCGTGACTGTCGTCGGTGCGCTCGTCCACGGTCTGGCTTCGTTCTCCGAGCTTCGATTGGTCGCTGCAGCTTGGCGCCCTCCTCGGGATCGCGCCGGCGCTTCTCCTCTACGCCGCCCTGGGCCCGACGCGAGCGTCGTCGCTGCTACCGTTGGCCTCGCTGGTCGCCATCCCCTTCGTGCACGTCTTCGGCTCCTTCTTCTTCGCGTTCTCGAAGGAGCGCAACCAGAGTCCCTCGTCGCCACGGCGCCTCGGCGTGCACTGGATCGGCTGGGCAACAGCGGTTCTGGCTATGCAGGCGTTCGCGCCCCGTGCGCTCGCCACGTTGGCTCTCGTCTACGGCGGCTGGCACATCCTGCGTCAGAACTTCGGCTTTCTGCGCGAGCTCGCCGGGCGCGCCGGGCTCGGCGCGGATCGCACGCTGCGGCGGCTCGACCTCGCCGCCTGCGCGGCGCCGGCAGTGGCGCTGTGGCTCTTCGTGAGCGCGCGCGGACCGTGGCGCTTTCTGACCGCCGACGTCCATCACGTGCCGGTTCCGAATTGGCTGCTCGCGCTCGCGTTCGCCGCGGTGCCGGCGACGGTGATGCTCCGCGAGCGCTGGCTCGCCGGACGCAGCGCCTCGTCGCGCGCGGCGCTCCTGCTCCTCGCGGGAAACAGCGTGGCGCTGCTCGCGCCGGCGCTGTTCGTCCACGATCTGCTGCTCATCTACACGCTGTCGGCTTCCTATCACGGCTTTCAATATCTCGGTTGGCTGGTCACGCGTGAGCGCGAACGGGCGGGCACGCCGCTGCCGACGTCATTCTTGTTGCCACTCGGCAGCGCGATCCTCTACTGCATGTTCGCGCTGTTCGCCGCGTTGGCGCTGATCGGCTGGCTCTTTTCGCCAGCCGCCGCCGAGCGAACGCTGCTCGTTGCCTGGTACGCGATCGTGCCCTTCCACTATTTCGTCGACGGGAGAATCTGGCGACGACCCGCGCGCGCCGTCGTCTAGGCGGCGGCACGGCGGGCGCGTCGCTCCTCGAGAACGACGGGCGTGCCGCCCGCAGGCGCAAGCGTCACGCCGCGGCGCACCACCTTCAAGGGATCGTCGGTGGCCAGCCGCAGCCGTGCGCCGAGCAGGGTCACGCCAACCACGATCTTCATCTCGTAGAGCGCGAACGCCATGCCGAGACAACGGCGGATCCCGCCGCCAAACGGAAACCAGGTGTACGGCTCCACCTTCGCGCCGACGAAGCGCTCCGGCCGGAAGCGCTGCGGCTCGGGCCAGCTCTCGGGTCGCCGATGCGCCAGTTGGATGCAGGGCGTGAGGAAGGCGCCGACCGGGATGTCGTAGCCAGCGACGGTGATCGGCTGCTGCACCCGGCGCACGACGTCGGGAATGATCGGCCGCAGCCGCATGGCCTCCTTGATCACGGCGTCGACGTACTCGTTCGCGGCCAATTTGCCGAGGTCGGCCGTGCCGTCGCTGCGCAGCGTGCCTTCGAGCTCTCCCTGCAACCGGGCCGCCACTTCGGGATGCTTCAGGATGAACGCGAACACCCAGGCGAGCGTCGTGGCGGTGGTCTCGTGGCCGGCGATCAGCATGGTGACGAGCTCGTCACGCAGCTCGTCCTCGGTCATCGCGCGGCCGTCTTCGTCGCGCGCCGCGAGCAATAGCGACAGGATGTCGGTGCGCGACGGATCGGGCGCCGCCATCTTGGCGCGCAGGATCGCGCGCAGCGCCCGATCGACGTTCGCGCGCCGGCGCAAAAAAGCGCGGAAGGGGCTGAGCGGGAAGTCGCCATACTTCAGGTAGGCCGGCGGCACGAAGATCATCAGCGACGGCGGCGGCCGCGTGAACTCCACGAGCAGCGCCGCCAGCTCGTTCATCTGCGCGCCCTCGTCGAGCCCGAACACGGCGCGCAGGATCACCTGCAAGGTGATGGCCTGCATCCGCTCGTGGATGGAGAAGGACGATCCGACCGGCATGCGCGCCACCTCCGCCGCCGCGATCTCCGCCATCAACGCCGCGTACGCTTGAATGCGCTCGCCATGCAGCGGCGGCAACAAAAGGCGGCGCTGTCGTAGGTGCTCTTTGCCGTCGAGGAGCAGGACCGAGTGGCGCCCCACGACCGGCTCCAGCATCGCGTTCGCCTTGCCGGCGTGGAGCTGCTCCGGATCGCCGGTGAACACCTGCTTGATCAGCTCCGGCGCGGAGACCATCACGAACGCACCGAAGCCGGGCATGCGCACCGTGAACGGATCGCCGTAGCGACGGGCGCAGCGCTCGAAGAAGGAAGACGTCCAGTAGGTGTACTCGAGCGTTTGCAAGAACGCAGGGCCGCGCGGGCCGGGCGGCAGCGACATGCCCCGATTGTAAAGCGTCGACGAAAAACGGCCAGGCTGCGCGAGCCGGCCCGCGCGCGCGTCAATACGTCCGGCGCTCTACAGGACCTGCCCGTTGCAGCGGCGCGCGTACGTGCTGAGCACCGAACAACAACAAACCAAGCCGGCAGGGCGTCGGCGAAGGAGAACGGGAATGGTGAGCCGCAAGCTTCTCGATGAGCGAGGCGTTTTTACGTGCGACATGGACGAGCTTCGTGAACAGCTCGACGAGATTCACAGCACGTTGACGATCCTGGGCACGCATGCCGGCGCCGTGCAGGACTCGGAGTTGCTGCTTGCGCTCCAGGGCGTGGCGCGCTCGGTCACGGCGCTGTGCCTGGACGTGTGCGAGATCGACGAGGTGTTGCGCGAGCGCGGCGCGATCGTCGATGCCCACGAGTATCTGCGTCGTCAGCGCGAGCAACGACAAGGATGGCGCCCCGACGAGGTGCAGTGATGCCGGAGACGAGCTCTCAAGTGTCGGCGAGGCTGGCGCGCACGTCGCGTTTTACCAGGAGCTGCGCGATCGCGGCGGCGCCGCCGAAGAGCACGGCCAGTGGGCGCATGATCATGTCGGGGTCGCGCCGCAGCTCGAGCGGGAGCACGGCCAGCACGTCGACGGCAAGCCAGCACGTCGAGGCGACGAAGAGAAAGAGCCACGGGCGCATCAAGAGGCCGCCGCGCAACGCGATGGCGGTGGCGAAGATTGGACCGACCAGCGTGAGGACGGCGATGTCGCTCACCACCGAAGCGACGAAACCGAACGCCCACGGCTGTCCGCCGATCATGGCGCGCCCGCCGGCGAGAAGGCTCTTGGCGTCGACGGCGAACGCGATCACGAAGAAGATGACGGTGGCGCGACCGCGCCACGCCGGCGCCACTCCCGTGCCGTCCCAGGCGCGCGCGAACAGCGCGAACGCGGTCACCAGCGCCACGTTGAACACGGTCACGACGATGCTCCACGCCACCATGCGCGCCGGGGACATCTGAGTGATGGTGAAGCCGTCGCCGATGAAAACCTTGCTGCCGAAGGCGACGAGGTAGCCGATACCGAACGCCAGCCACGCCCAGCGCAGCCGATCGTGCGCCGTGTAGCTGAGGGCGGTGACGACGGCAGCGACGCCGGTCAATCCGTAGCACGCGAAGAGCCCGAGGTGCGCGACGTGAGGCGCGAGGTGCGTCGCGGCGAGCAGGCCGAGCGCGCTGGCGACGCATGCCGCGACGAGCAGCCAGTACTTCATCGGTCACACTCCAAAAGCAAGAGGCGCGACAGCCGTTCGGCGTCGGACTCGCCGAGCATCGATCGCAAAAGCGGCCGCAAGCTCTTCACCAGCTCGGGGAGCTTCGAGTGAGCGAGCTCGATCGGCTCCATTCCGAATTGCTTCTGCGCGAACGTCTTGAGTGACAGCC
>DASXOU010000777.1:0-10299 GCA_036494045.1 Polyangia bacterium
CCGGGGCGGTCGACGTAGCGCAGGAAGAACCAGCCCTCGAGCTCGCCGGCGCGCTGTTGCTCCTCGATCGCGGGGACGATGACGGCGAGGAGCACGCGTTCGGCGCGATCGGCGGCGCCGAAGAGCTTCCACGTGTGCCAGCCGGCCGCATCGCTGGCGGCGCCGAGCGCCGTTTCGCCGGGCGGCGGCACGCGCTCGAGCGCCGGCGGCGGCGGTCCGTCGTCGGCGATGACGGCGACCACCGCGTCGAGGCGACGGCCGCCGGAATCGATCGACGCGTCGAGCGGCGGCCAGACCTCGTACACGCGCGCGGCGTCGCCCAGGCGGGCGAGCGCGTCGTCGCTGTCGAGCGCGAGCAGCAGGAGCTCGTCGCCCTCCCCTGCCTGCACGGCGTCGGGCACGCGCCATTTTTGGCGCCAGCGCGCGAGTGCGTCGCGATCGGGCAAGGGCGGCACGCGCCAGCTCGCCGGCGCGACCACGAAGCCGTCGAGCACGAGCCGCGGAACGTGCGGCAGATCGGCGAGCGCGCCCAGCGTGAGCGCCCACGGCGCGTGCTGACGCACCAGCGGCATGGCGACCACCTGGCGTGCGATCCCGCGCGGCGCCGTCGACGAGCGCACGCGCCACGACGGCGCGGGCACGAGCGTTTCGTCGCCCGCTTGCAGCGCCGGCCCGCCGCGCGCGCTGTCGAGCGCGAGCGCGAGCGCGTCGAGCGGCAGCGCCGAGTCCTCCTTCGCCGGCCAGGTCGACAGCGCGATCGCGCGCGCACGCAGCGGCGGATGCGCGCACAGGTCGCCGAGCCGCGCCGTGGGCGCGAAGTCGACGTCGACGCTGCCGGGCAGCGCCGCCAGCGGCTGCATCGCCTCGACGAGCGGCGTACCGACGGCGTGGGCAAAGCGGCCCCAGCTTGCGCCCGCCGGCGCGTGCAGGCCGAGGAGCCAGCCGTCGCCGGGCGGCGCGCCGTCGCGCTCGCGCATCGGCGCCAGCATCAGCTCCAAGCTCGGCGGCGGCGCGATCGCCGGCGCGACCGCGTCGAGCGCCCCGGCCTCGAGCGGCGCCGACGGCGCGCCGGTGACGAGCGCGGTCGCGATCGCGTCGACGACGAGCCGGAGCACGTGCGCGTCTTGCGGTGGTGGCCCCGCGTCGCCGCCGTGGATGTCGTCGGCGTCGAGCGGCGTACCGTAGCCGCCGAGCGCGAGCGCGTCGAGATCGTAGGCGCCCACGCCGAAGATCTCCTCGGCCGCCTCGAGCGCGGCCAGCGTTCCCGTCGCGAGCGCGCGCTCGGCGATCGGCGGCGCCAGCGCCTCCTGAAGCCGGAACAAGAGCGGCGCCAGCGCCGCGGCGCGCTCGACGGCGGCGCGCGACAGGGTCACGTCGCCTTCGTGCACCAGGACCGCGTGCTTCGGCTCCTCGTCGGCGATAGCGGCGCCGTGACGCGCGATCATCCACGCCAGCGGCGGCGGTCCGATGAGCGGCGGCGCGCCGTCGTGAACGAGGAGCCCATCGTCGACCAGCTGGAACAGAAAGTCGTCGTCGACCGCGGCGACTACGGCGAGCGCGCGCCAGCTCGTCCACCGCCGTGCGCCGTCGAGCACGCGCTCGAGCTCGTCTTCGATCCACGCCTGCCGCTGCACGGCCTCGCTCTCCTCGCCGAACGCGATCCACAAGGCCGTGCGATCGTCGCGCACCAGCGATGGCGCCACGCGCACGCGCGCCGTCGCCGGATCGAGCCGCTCGCGCGCCAGCTGCCACAGCCGCGCGTACGCGACCGTGACCTCGGCGCGCATCGGCCCCGTCGCCGCGCGCGTCTCGTCGCCGAGCGCGCCCATCCCGACGCCGGCCCACAAGCCGTGCGGGGTCGCGCGAAACGCCGCCCGCCGCGCGTAATTGTCGCGCGCTTCGGGCACCACGCCGGCGAGCGCGAGCGCGCGCTCGGCCAGCGGCCCCTCCAGCGGCGCACCGATGGGCAACAGCGGCGCGCGATACAAGAAGCGCGGAAGCACGCGCACGAGACCGCCTCCGATCTACTTCTTGGCGTTCTCCAGCTCGCGCTTGAGCCGATCGATCTCGGCCTGCTTGTCACCGGCGCCGAGCGCCTTGGTCTGGCTCGCCGCCAGCGCCGTCGCTGCCTGCGACAGCGTCTGTCCGAAGTTGCCGCTCCCGGTCAGAAGCTCGATCGGCACCGGCATCACGATGGTCGAGTTGGCCTCGCCCGACACCTCGACCAGCGTCTGATAGAGACGCAGCTGCAGCGCCGCCGGCTCCGAGCCGATGAGCCGCGCCGCCTGCGTCAGCTTCTCCGCCGCCTGCAGCTCGCCCTCGGACATGATGACCTTGGCGCGCCGCTCGCGCTCGGCCTCGGCCTGCCGCGCCATCGCGCGCTTCATCTCGACGGGCAAGGAGATGTCCTTGATCTCGACGGCGGTGATCTCGACGCCCCACTGCTCGGTGCGTTGATCGAGGATGGTGCGCACCTCGTCGTTGATCTCCTGCCGCTTGGCCAGGACCTCGTCGAGCTCCATGCGGCCGATGATCGAGCGCAGCGTCGTGGCCGCCAACTGTAGCGTCGCCGGCATGTACTGCTCGACGCGCAAGATGGCGTCCATCGGCGAGCCGACGTCGGCGTAGACCACGGCGTCGACGCCGATCGAAATATTGTCGCGCGTGATCACCTCCTGCTGCGGGATCTGGATGACCTTGGTGCGCGTGTCGACCACGGTCGCGCGGTCGATCCCCCACGGCAGCATCAGGACCACGCCGGGGCCCAGCGCCTTCTGCTTGGCGCGGCCGAGACGAAACACGATGGCGCGCTCGTACTCGCGCAGGATGCGCAGGCTCGACATCATCGAGACTAACAAGAAGGCGCCGATCACGAGCAGGGCTGGCAGCATGCGCGCAGTCTACCACTAGACCTGGGCGCACCTACATCGACGCCGGGCGTCCCTTGACAGCCGACCAATCGGTGTTATTGACTCACGAGTCAGGAATCCCATGCCGAGACCAGCCGACCCCAACGCCAAGATCGATCTGTTGCGCGCCGCCGAGCTGGTGTTCGCCGAGCGCGGCCTCGACAACGCCAAAGTCGAGGAGATCACCGAGCGCGCCGGACACTCCAAAGGATCGTTCTACCTGCACTTCTCGTCGAAGGAGGAGGCGTTCCGTCAGATCATCGAATCGACGCTGGCGCGCCTGGCGACATGCCTCGACGAAGGCGAGATCAACCAGAGCGTGCGGCTGCCGCCCGCCGAGCACGTCGCGCGCTGGCGGGCGCACGACCTCGAGATGTTCGAGTTCATCTGGGCCAACCGTCGCGTGATGCGGCTGATGCTCGAGGGCGGTGGCTCGGCCGAGTTCGGCTACTTGATCGATCAGTTCGCCGATCGCAGCCGCAAGCAGGCGGCCGAGGCGCTGCGTCTCGGCGTCGCGCACGGCCTCTATCGCGCCGATCTCGACGTCGAGGTGGCCTCGATGGTGCTGGCGGGCGGTTACGACCGCTTCGCGCGCGAGCTGGTGCGCGCCGAGCGCAAGCCCGATCTGCCGAAGCTCCTGGCCACGCTGCAGCGCGTGTGCTTGACCGGCATCGGCTCGGCGCGGGTGGCCGCGGTGGTTGACCGCCCGGTCAAGAAAACCGTTCGTCACGCGCGGATCGCAGTGGGAACGCGCCGCAGCCGCAACCGAGAGGAAAGACGATGAGCGAGCCGATGGTCCAAGAGATCGATCCTGCGCCGACCGAGCGGGCGCCGTCGCGGCCGCGCTCGCGCGGGACCTTGATCGTGCTCGGGCTGGTGCTCGCCGGGCTCGGCACCTGGTTCGCGGTGCGGCTCGACACGGCGCTCAAGACACAGAAGGAGCTGGCCGACGAGCGCGCCCAGGTGGCCGAGGCGGCGGCGCAATCGGCGGCGCCGCACGCGCAAGGGACCGCGGCGCTGACGGCGCTGGTGTCGCCCAAGCCCGAGAGCTGGCAGCCCGAGGTGCAGTTCGAGGGCACGCTGCAGCCGGTGCGCGAAGCCGATCTCGGCTTCAAGGTGTCGGGGCGCCTGGCGCAGATTCGCGTGCGGCTCGGCGAGCGCGTGAGCGCGGGCCAGACGCTGGCGCTCCTCGACGCGACCGAAGCGCAGGCGCAGGTCAAGGCGGCCGAGGCGCAGGTGCGCGCCGCCGAGGCGCAGCTCGGGCTCGCCGACGATTCGGCGAAGCGGACCTCGACGATGGTGGGCTCGGGCGCGGCCTCGCCGCAGGCGGGCGTGCAGACCGGGCAGCAGCGCTCGCTCGCCGCGGCGCAGCTCGATTCGGCGCGCGCGCAGCTGGCGTTGGCCGAGGCGACCTTGAAGAACCAGACGCTGGTGGCGCCGTTCTCCGGCTCGGTAACGCGCGTGCCCTCGGGCGCCGGCGCCATCGTCCAGATGGGCGCGGTCCTGTTTCACGTTTCGGACACGTCGACGGTGAAGCTGTCGGGCGCGATCGGCGAGGCCGACGCTTCGTTGGTGCGGCCGGGCGCGCCGCTCGAGGTGCGGCTCGACGGGCGCGTCGTCGCCGGCCGCGTCGTCGCCGTGTTGTCGTCGGTGGACGCGGCTACGCGGCGCGTGCCGCTCGAGGCCGAGATCAAGAACGACGGCGGGCAGCCGCTGTTCGGCGGCGCCTTCGTGCGCGCGGCGGTCACGGGCCTCGAGGCCGTGCCGGTATTGCGCCTGCCGGCCTCGGCGCTGCGCCCGGGCTCGCAGAACGAAGTGCTCGTGGTCGACGGCGCCGACGGCAAGCGGCAACGCATCCGCCACATCGTGTTCGCGCGCGCGGCCGACGGCGCGCTCCTGGTGCGCGGCGGCCTCGACGGCAACGAGCGCGTGGTCGCCGCGCCGACGGCGGAAGCAGCCGACGGCGATCCGGTCCACGCGATCGCGGAGTAACGATGAACCTCTCGTCGGTAGCCATCCGCCGGCCCGTCTTCACCGTCATGATGACGGTGGCGCTGCTCGTGCTCGGCATCCTCGGCCTGCGCCGTCTCGGCACCGATCTGTTCCCCGACGTCTCGGTCCCCGTGGTCACCGTCAACATCCTCTACCCCGGCGCCGGCCCGCGCGAGGTCGAGGCGCTGGTCACGCGCCCCGTCGAGGATTCGGTGGTGAGCCTCAACGGCATCGATCGCGTGCGCACCTACTCGCGCGAAGGCATCTCGCAGACCGTCGTCATGTTCAAGCTCGGCGCCGATCTGTCGGAGGCCGCGACCGAGGTGCGCGAGCGCGTCGCCGGCATTCGCGCGCGCTTTCCCGACGAGGTCAAAGAGCCGAGCATCCAGCGCTTCGACGTCGCCTCGGCGCCGGTCATGATCTACACGGTGCGCGGCGCCGGCTCGCTCTCGGCCACGCGCAAGTACACCGAAGACGTCATCAAGCCCGCGCTCGAGCAGGTCGCCGGCGTGGCCTCGATCGAGGTCAAGGGCGGCGCCGCGCGCGAGATCCACGTCGACGTCGATCGCGCGCGCCTCGACGCGCTCGGCGTCGATCTCGCAGCCCTCGAGGGCAAGCTGAAGGCGGCGAACCTGACGGTGCCGGCCGGCCGCTACGACGAGGGGCAGCACGAGATCAGCGTGCGCACCGTCGGCGAGCTCGAGGACGTCGAGGACATCCGCCGGGTCATCGTCGCCACCAACAAGGACGGCTCGGGCGTGCGCCTCTCCGACGTCGCCAGCGTCGAGGACGGATTCGAGGAGCTGCGCACGCACGTGCGCGCCAACGGGCAGAGCGCGGTCAGCTTCAGCGTGCTCAAGCAGTCGGGTCAGAACTCGGTGGCCGTGTCCGAGGCGGTGCGCAAGAAGCTCGACGATCTGCAGTCGCGTTTTCCGACGGGCGTGTCGACCTCGCTCATCCTCGATCAGGCGCGCTACATCAAGGAGAACGCGCACGAGGTCGAGGTCGCCATCGTCTTCGGCGGCGCGATGGCGATCCTCATCATCCTCATCTTCATGCTCGATCTGCGCTCGACCATCATCAGCGCCGTCGCGCTGCCGACGAGCGTCATCGGCACCTTCTTCATCATGTACGTGCTCGGTTACACGCTGAACATGATGACGCTCCTCGGGCTGTCACTGGCGATCGGCCTCCTCATCGACGACGCCGTGGTCGTGCGCGAGAACATCTTCAAGCACCTCGAGCGCGGCAAGTCGCCGGCGCAAGCGGCGCTCGACGGCACCAAGGAGATCTCGCTGTCGGTGTTCGCGACCACCATGACCATCGTCGCGGTGTTCATGCCGATCGCCTTCATCAAGGGCATCGCGGGCCAATTCTTCCGCCAGTTCGGCATCACCATCTCCGCCGCCGTCGTCATCTCGCTGATGGTCGCGTTCACGCTCGATCCGATGCTGTCGTCGCGCTTTTCGCGCACCGTCGCGCACGGCAAGAAGGAGCGCTTCGGCGCCGTCAAACGGCCATTCCTCGCCGTCTTCGACGGCATGGACCACCTCTACAAGCGCGTGCTCGGCTGGGCGGTGCGCCACAAGCTCGTCATTGGCGCGCTCTCGGTCGGCGCCCTCTTCCTCATGGGCTTCGTCGGCAAGCTCATGGGCAACGAGTTCGTCACCGCCGAAGATCGCGGACAGTTCGTCGTCGACATCGAGCTCCCCGCCGGCACCGCGCTCGACGAGACCGACCGCATCTCCGGCCGCGCCGAAAAAACGTTCATGGCTGACCCGCAGGTCAAGCTCGTCTTCGCGACGGTGGGGCCGAACGGCGAGGCCAACAAGTCGTCGTGGCGCGTGGTGACCACCCCGAAGT
The DNA here is from genome assembly GCA_036494045.1 of Polyangia bacterium. GTDB lineage: Bacteria > Myxococcota_A > Polyangia > Palsa-1104 > Palsa-1104 > JAQBQH01. The sequence continues at coordinate 6,765 of DASXOU010000777.1, forward strand.
CGGAGCGTCGCGGCGTCGCGCTCGCGGCCATCAAGGACGTCGCGCGCAAAGCCGTCGCCGCCGTGGCGCCGAACGCCAAGGTCAACGTTACCGATCCGGCGTTCGTCGAAGGCGCGCAGACCGAAGCGCCGATCATGATCGACGTGCGCGCCGGCACCGGCACCGGCTACGAGACGCTCGCGCCCGTCGCCGAGGAGGTCGGCCACATCTTGCGCACGACGCCGGGCGTGCAGGACGTGCAGGTCAAGTACACTCCGGGGCGGCCCGAGCTGCGCGTCGAGGTCGATCGCCCGCGCGCAACCGCCGAGGGACTGTCGGTCGCGCAGGTGGCGATGGCCGTGCGCAGCGCCATGGAAGGCGACGAAGCCACGCGCCTCCGTCAAGGCAAGGACGAGATCCCGATCCGCGTGCGCCTGCAAAAGAGCGATCGGGCCACGCCCGCCGATCTGCGGCTGGTGACGTTGTCGACGCCGCGCGGCCCGGTCAAGCTCGGCGACGTCGCGCGGTTCGATCGCGGCGAAGGCCCGCAGGTCATCGAGCGCGAAGATCGCAGCCGCCAGATCCAGATCTGGGCAGCCCCGCGCGGCCGCGCGCTCGGCGACATCATCGCCGACCTGGAGCCGCGCATGCAGCAACTGAAGCTGCCGAAAGACGTCAGCTACGCCTACGACGGCCAGGTGCGCATGATGAAGGAGAACAACGAAGCCGTCGGCCTGGCGCTGATGCTCGCGGTCGTCTTCATCTACATCGTCTTGGCGTCGCAGTTCGAGAGCTTCATCCACCCGCTCACGATCATGCTGACGCTGCCGCTGGCGCTCGTCGGCGCGATCGTGGCGCTGTTCCTGACGAACAACACGATGGCGATGGGCACCATGATCGGCATCATCTTGTTGATGGGCCTGGTCACCAAGAACGCGATCCTCCTCATCGACCGCGCCATCGTGCGCGTGCGCGAGCACGGCGAGACGCCGCTGCAAGCGATCCTCGAAGCGGGCCCCGAGCGACTGCGCCCGATCCTCATGACCTCGGCGGCGATGGTGCTCGGCATGCTGCCGACGGCGCTCGGCAACGGCGAAGGCTCGGAGTTCCGCGGGCCCATGGCGGTCGCGGTCATCGGCGGCGTCGTCTCGTCGACGATGCTGTCGCTGGTGGTGGTCCCCGTGTGCTATCTCGCCATCGAGCGCGTCAAGGAGAAGCTCGGGCGAAAGCGCCCGCCGCGCCTCATCGACGTCGACGACAAGGCGCACAAAGCCGCCAGCTGATCCGCTATCATCGACTGAAATGCGCTCGCTCTTGCCGCTCGCCATTGTTGCCGCTTGGGTCGCGGGTTGCGTCGCGGGCTGCGGCGGCAGCTCCAAATCCAAGGCCGACATGTCGATCCCGCCCGACATGGCGACCTTGTCGTGCCAACAGACCGTCGACACCTACTGCGCGGCCAACCCCGGCTGCGTGCGCAACGCGACCGACGCGCAGAACCTCGCCGGTTACTGCGCCGACGGCGGCATGGCGATCTCGTCGCAGAGCCTCGGCTGCAGCGGCACCGACATCGAGGTCATCGTGCAGTACTCCGACGACTCGACGGTCTTCTTCTACTCGGGCGGCACGCTGACGGCGATCTACACGTCGGTGCCGCACTCGCAAGAGCTCGTCTGTCTCGCCGGCCCGGCGAACGTGGTGCCGCCGCAAGGCTGCGGCACGCCGCTCGACCTCTGCTCGCACTGATGAACGTCAAAGGCTCGGTGCTGCGGGCGCGGCTGCGCTACGTCGAAGAGCGCGGCGGCGAGGACGGCCATCGCCGCTTCATCGACGCGCTCGCGCCGTCGACGCGCGCCATCGTCGACGAGCGCATCCTCGCCAGCGGCTGGTATCCGTTCGCCGCGTTCATCGACATCTGCGAGGTGATCGATCGCCAACTCGGCGCCGGCGATCTCGCGCTCTGCGACGAGCTCGGCCGCTACGGCTGCGACGCCAACCTGCCCACGCTCTATAAGATCTTCTTTCGCATGGCCGACGTCCTCTACATCGTGCGGCGCGCGGCGGCGGCGTGGCGCGTGAACTACGACGAAGGCTCGATGACCGTCGTCGGCGAAGGCGACCACGAGGTCACCCTGCGCATGGAGGTGCCGGCGCCGCATCGCGCGCACTGCCTGAGCGTGCGCGGCTGGATCGTGCGCGCCGGCGAGCTCTCGGGCGCCAAGGACGTGCGCGTCGACGAGCGCTGCCGCCTCAACGGCGCGCCGCACTGTCAGTTCGAGCTGCGCTGGCGCGACAAGTAGTCAGTCGAGCGGCAACTGGTTGCGCGCGGCGAAGCGCACCAGATCCACGATCGAGTGCACGCCGATCTTGCGCAGCACCTTGGTGCGATGCGTGTCGACGGTCTTGGCGCTGATGCCGAGCAGGCGCCCAATCGACGCGTTGGTGTGCCCGCGCACCAGGAGCTCGAATACCTGGCGCTCGCGCGCGCTCAACACGCCGAGCGGCTCCTGCCGCGCCTCCGGAGCCGCCCGCACGCGCCACGCCATCGGCTCCACCGCCAGCGTCGGCGGCAGATAGACCTCGCCGCGCATCATCATGCGCACGGCCTCGAACAGATCGGCCGACGCCTGCGACTTCAGGATGTAGCCGCGCGCGCCCGCAGCCAGCGCCGAACGCGCCCCCTCGGCGTTGCCCGCCGCCGACGCGATCACCACGCGCAGCGCCGCGTGGCGACGCAAGAGCTCCCGCGTCGCCGGGATCCCGCCCACCTCCTCGAGCTCCTGCGCGACGATGCACACGTCGGGGCGCTGCGTCGCGATGAGCTCGTAGCCCTCCGAGGCGCTGCCCGCTTCGCCGGCGACGTGCAGATCCGCCTGCGTGCCGAGGAGCAGCCGCATGCCTTCACGAAACAGTTGCCGGTCGTCGAGGATCGTCACCGAGATCGCCATCGCCGCCTCCCTTGCCCGCCGATGTCGTAGTGCGGACGTGGGGGTGCTCACAAGATGCCGTGACCACAATACGGCGGCTCCCGTAGCGCGATCTTTCGGGCGTTCGCCTGCGCGCGCGGCATCGAACCTGCTCTTTGTCGTCGGAGATGCGCGGCGGATGGTGGTTGGCGGCGTGTGTGGCGCTCGGCTGCTCCGGCGGCGGAAACGCGCTTCCACCAGCACCGGCGACCGACGTCGTGACGGACAGCGTGCGCACGTTCTGCAACGTCGCGTTGCGCGCGCCCGAGGCGTTCGCCGTGACGCTGCACGCCGACGACGTGCGCGGCATCGACTGCGTCCCGCCCGCCGGCGGCGAGGTCTTCTCGCTCGGCTTCGCGCACGCCGGCTGGTGGCTGCAGCTCGACGTCGCGCGCAGCTCGCTCGTCGTCGGCGCGGCGCACGCGTTCGACGGCCAGGCGGCGCTGCTCGCGCTCGACTGTTGGAGCTGGGACGGCGCCGTCACCGTCGACGAAGACGACGCCGCCCACTGGTCGCTGACGATCGACGCGCAGTGCCGCGACGACGTGGATAAAGTGATCGACGGGACTTTCGACGGCGAACGCTGATTCGCG
>DASXOU010000778.1:0-10242 GCA_036494045.1 Polyangia bacterium
ATGCCGCGCTGCGACGGGTACGATTTTCGCGCGCGCCAGCTCGCCGAGCCGCGCTGGCGCGATCTGCCGACCGTCATCTTCACCGCCGACGCCAACGTCGACGGCCTCGCGGTCTCCAGCCTCGGTGCGGCACCGCTGATCCGCAAGTCCGCGCCGTTCGCCGAGCTCAGCGCGCTCCTCGACGAGGTCACCGCGCGCCAAACCCCCTGACGATGGACACGCGATCCGGCCCCAACGTTAAGCAAATGTAAAAGTCGCCGGCATCGCTAACTTTTTCCCACGCGGCCTCGTCTTACTCGCAGGACCCGAGAAGGAGGGCCAAGTCATGAAACGCTTCCTCGTTGTTCCCATCATGTTGCTGCTCGGCGCCGCGCCGGCATTCGCCGCGCCGGGGCAGGGCCAGAACCTGCAGAACCTCGGCTTGTCGGCCGATGCGCAAGCCCAGGTGCAAGCGACCCGCGCCAAGTACAAGGATCAGCTGAAGCCGCTGTTCCAGGACATGCGCACCACGCATCAGTCGATGCGCGCCGAGCTGCAGAAGCCGGCGCCCGACGACGCCACGCTGTCGCAGCTGACCGATCATCTGCAGACCGATCGCCAGCAGATGATGGCGATCCGTCAGCAGCAGAACGCCGAGATCCGCAAGGAGCTCACGCCCACGCAGTACGCCAAGCTGATGATGGCGCGCGCGCGCTTCTTCGGCCGGCACATGCACGGTCAGCGCGGCCAGGGCGGGCAGCCGGGCGGCAGCGACGTTCAGCAGTAATCGCCGTCGCTGATTGACACCAGGCGAGCAGCGCGAGTCACGGTTGGTGTACGGAATGCGAAACGCACACCACTCGCGCTGCTCGCCGGTGTCATCCGTGCGCGGCGTGCCACTTGGCCAGCAGCTCGGCCTCGCGCTCGGGCGTCAGGCCCGGACGCGGCTTCTGCCGGCGCGCTTCGGGCTGCGCGTCGTACCAGGCGAGCGCGTCACGCGCGCTCTCGACGGGTGAACGGAATTTGAGGCCGCGCGCGATCGCCTTTTGCGCGTTGACGTGGCCGAAGCCCGCTTGATCGTCGTTGTTGCCGACGGCGAGCGGAAAGTCGCTCCAGCCGCCGGCCTTCTCGGCCTCGAGAAACGCGCTGTCGGCGAAGGTGACGCGCGCGTCCGACTTCGTCGCGGTCTTGACCGCGTCGAGGATGTGGCCGAGCGCAGGATCGTCGGGCCCGACGGTGTTGTAGGTGCCGACGATCTTGTCTTCGATGCAGTGGATGATGAAGCCGCCGAGATCGCGCACGTCGATGAGCTGCATGCGATCGTCGGGCGTGCCCGGCGCGAGCACCTCGCCGCCGCGGCGAAAGCGCAGCGGCCAGTAGATGAAGCGATCGCTCGGATCGCCGGGGCCGACGATGACGCCCGAGCGCAGGCTGGTCGCACGGCCGGGCATGATCTCTTCGGCCTCGCGCTCGGCGAGCGCCTTGTTGCCGCCGTAGTCCTCGACGCCTTCGAGCTTGGTCGCGTTCACCGTCTTCGGCGACAGCACCGGCGACGATTCGTCGATCGGCTCCTTGCCGAGCTTGTAGACCGAGATCGTCGAGACGAACAGGTATTGCCCGACGTGATCCTTGAGCAGCGACGCGGCGGCGTGCACCGACTTCGGCATCATGACCCAGGTATCGATGACCGCGTCCCACTCGTGGCCGCGCAGGCCCTCGAGGTTGCCGGTGGCGCGATTGCCGATGATGGTCTCGATGTCGGGGAACATGCCGGGCGCGGTCTTGCCGCGGTTGAACAGCGTCAGCGTGTGGCCGCGCGCGCGCGCGGCGTTGACGATCGCGGGGCCGACGAAGCCGGTGCCGCCGAGGATCAAGATGCGCTTCGGCTTGACGGCGGCGCGCGTCTGCGACGACGACGACGAGCGGGACGACGACGAGGTCGCGCAGCCGACGGCGGCGGCGGCGAGCGCAGCGAGGAACTCGCGACGGCGGACGGGCATGCCAGGGAAACACCGCAACGCGACGAAGGTTCTTGACCGCTTCGCGAGCACACCTACCTCCATCGAGCAGGAGGGCACCATGACGAAATGGGTGGGCCTGCTGTTCGTCGGTGTCGTCGCGGCGGCGTGCGGGCACGAGGTCACGACGGGCAGCGCGAGGAATGATTGGGCGACGCCGACCGGCTACGCGAGCGCGACGCATCCGCGCTACATCAACGCGGACGCGGCCGCTCACAAGGCGCACGACCGCTCGGTCTTCGCGGCCGCGGAGGCGCCGACGCTGCAGCCGATGCCGGTGGAAGTGGCGCCCGAGCCGGTGGGCGCGGTGCCGCCGCCGGCGGAGACGATGCCGCCGCCCGCGACGGTGCCGGACGAGACGTTGCCGCGCGACAGCGATGTGCCGCCGTCGTACGTGACGCCGATTCGGCCGGTGCAGCCGGTGCCGTAATTATTTGCGCGCGCCTTTGACGACGAGGAGCTCGACGCGGCGGTTGCGCGCCCAACAGGCTTCGTTGTGCTCGCGGCAGAGCGGGCGGGTTTCTCCGTAACCGTGCGCTTGCACGCGTGCCGGCGCGACGCCGTGCGCGACCAGGTAGGCGACGATGGCGGCGGCGCGATCGGCGCTGATGCGCAGGTTGTACTCGTCGGCGCCGCGCTCGTCGGAGTGGACGCCGACCTCGAGGCGCTCGATCCACGCGTTGTCGGCGAGCGCGCGGGCTGCCTCGTCGAGGAGCGCGCGCGATGGCGGCGTCAGCGTCGCCTTGCCGGCGTCGAAGGCGATGGGCTCCTTCAGCGCGAGACGATCGGCGGCCACGACCACGCGGCTCGGCGGCGCCGTGTCGCCGAAGGCCGGCGCCAGCGACGATGGGCACGCGACGAAGGCGACGGAGGCGACGGCGACGGCGGGCAGGCGCATCGCGCGATCCTACGCGACCGCCCGCGCGTCTGCTACGATCGAGGGGTGCGCCCGCTCGTCTTCCTCGTGATCGCTGCGCTGCCGCTCGCCGCCGCGCGCGCCGATGGCCCGTCCACGCCGTGGGCCGCGTTTCGCGTGCCGACGAAGAATCCGCCGCGCAGCATCGGTGGCTACTCGGCCGGCTGCATCGACGGCGCCGTCGCGCTGCCGCTGAGCGGCCCCGGCTTTCGCGTCGCCAAGCCCGAGCGCAACCGCATCTTCGGCCATCCGCTGCTGGTCGGGCTCATCCGCGATCTCGGCCGGCGGCTGGTCGAGCTCAAGCAGCCGCCGATCTCGGTCGGCGATCTGGGCCAACCGCGCGGCGGACCGGCACCGACGGGCCACGCCAGCCACCAGACCGGGCTCGACGTCGATCTGTGGTTCCTGCCGCCCGTCGCCGGCGAGGCGCTGTCGATGGTCGATCGCGCGCGCAAGCAGCCGTCGCCCAGGTTCACCGCCGCGGTCATGCATCTGCTCGAGCTCACCGCCGACGACGCGCGCGTCGAGCGCATCTTCGTGAACCCGATCTTGAAGCGCGCGGTCTGCGAGCGCACCGCCGGCAGCGGCGATCGCGCGTGGCTGCGCAAGCTGCGTCCGTGGTGGGGCCACGACGATCACTTTCACGTGCGGCTCGCCTGTCCCGCCGACAGCCCGGCCTGCACCGCGCAGGCGCCGCTGCCGCCCGGCGACGGCTGCGGTGAGCTCGCCTGGTGGTTCGACGACAAGGCGCAAGCCGATCGCGAGAAGGGACATCAGACCTACGCGGCCAAGGTGGGCGCCTCGCCGCCGCTGCCCGAAGGCTGCCAGACGATGATCGCGGGCAGCGTCGAGGCGCGATGAAGTGGGAAAACGCGTCGCAGCCGGCTATGATGCGCGCATGACCATCCGCTACTTCTCGTCGCTCGTGATGCTCCTCGGCGTCGGCTTCTTCGTCGGACACGCGTTCGCGCAGACGCCGTCGTCGAGTGCAGCCGCCAAGCCGGCGCCGCCGCCGACCAACTGCAAGGTGTACGGCCCGGGCCGGTGCTGCGATCCGGCCGCCGCCGCGCACCTGACCAAGGAGGCCGTCTTCGCCGCGTGCGGCCAGTCGGATGCGACCTTTCTCGGCGAGCAGGGCGAGAAGGACACCTGCAAGTACTTCTTCAAGGTCGCCGGCGCCAAGGAAGACGAGACCTTCGTGCAGGTCTACGCGCCACCGACGAAGGAGGTGCCGGACTCGCCGACCGATCCGTTCTTCAAGTGGGGCCGCATCGGCAAGGTCTTCTACACGGAGAAGGCGCTGTCGCCCAAATCGGCGCCGATGATCGCCAACGCCACCGGCTTGTGGCTGCCCGCCAAGGGCTACTTCGTCGCGGTCAACGCGTCGACGAAGGTCTGCGACAAGACGCACGTCAAGCGCCTCGCCGCCAAGATGAAGTAGCGCGCGCGCTGTCGCCGCGCACCTCCGCTTACATCGTCGCCAGAGCACGATTGTCGTCGCAGATCGCGGACGATCGTGCGCGCTGCAATCGCATTGACACACCGCCGCTGAAGTCATTCCGCGCGGATGCGTTGCGCACGCTTCTTGCGTTGCTGCGCGCGCATGACTCGAGCTCTCGCCGTCGTCGCGGTCAGCGTCTCGATGCTCGCCTGCCAGCAGCTGCCGCCGGACGTCGGCGTCACGGCGGAGGGGCTGTCGGTCTGTCCCGGCTCGACGACGCTGAGCGGCGTCGACGTGTCGACCTACGACGGCACCATCGACTGGGGCAAGGTCAAGGCGGCCGGTAACGCGTTCGCCATCACGCGCGTCGGCGACGGGCTCGGCGGCGACAACACCTTCGACGCCAACTGGGCCGGCATCAAGGCCGCGGGAATGGTTCGTGGTGCGTACCAATATTTCGAAGCGGGCGACGATCCGGAGAAGGAGGCCGATATCCTGCTCGCCAAGATCGGCACGCCCGCCGACGGCGATCTGCCGCCCACGCTCGATCTCGAGACCCTCGACGGACAGTCGGCGGCGACGGTGGTGGCCAACGTCAAGACCTGGCTCTCGTACGTGAAGATGAAGACCGGGCGCACGCCGATGGTCTACACGTCGCCGGGATTCTGGCCGTCGATCGGGAGCCCCGATTTGTCGGCGTACGGCTTGTGGGTCGCGCACTGGGGCGTGACTTGTCCGACGATGCCGACGGGCTGGTCGACGTGGCAGTTCCATCAGTCGTCGGACACGGGCACGGTCTCGGGGATCTCGAGCCAGGTGGATCTCGACGTGTTCAACGGCGATCAGGCGGCGCTCAATCAGGTGGCGTCGAACGGAACCACGCCGCCCGATCTCGGCGGCGCGCCGAAGGCCGATCTCGGCGGCGGCGGCAACGGTGGCAGCGACGGCGGCACGGCGAACGGTGGCGATGATCTCGGCGGCGGCGACGATCTGAGCGGTGGCGGCACCGGCGGAAACGGTTCGGGCGGCAGCGGCGACACCGGCGGCGGCGGCAAGGGCGATGCGCCCGGCAACGGCAGCGCGGCACACGGTTGCAGCATGTCTGCGCACAGCAACAGCTCCGCGCCGCTACCTTTCTTGTTCGTCGCTGCTGCGCTCTTGTTGCGTCAGCGGCGGAAGAGCCGCGACCAGAAGCTGCGCCGCGGCCTCGGCCCGGTATAGCGCCGCTGCAAGGACGCGCGCGCCCGCTCGTCGACGCCGAACTCCGCGCACAGCGCCAGCAGATCGCCGATGAGCTCGCTGATGCCGTTGGTGTCGATCTCCCAGGCCTGGCAATACGAGTCGGGCTTGTTGCGGATCATCGCCTTGGCGACGATGCGCATCACCGACAGATCGAGCAGCTCGCCGTTGCCGTCGAGGTAGTGCTTGTAGCTGAAGAAGCGATCGGCGGGCGCCATCTCTTCGCGCTCGCCCTCCTTCTTGGGCGCGCGCAGGCTCTGAATCACGCGATATTCGTGCGCCAGATAGGAATCGATCGTGTTCTCCACGTCGTGACGCTCGTATTCGATGAACTTGTGAAACGCGTCGAACAACGATTTCGGATTCCCATATGCGCCCGTGATCAAATAATAGAATAACGCGCCCAGCGAATAGATATCGGCGGGGCGATCGACGCTCTTGACCACCTTGGCGCGCACGTTGCGCTCGGTCGGCTCGGCGAACGGCGACGAGAGCAAGATCTTCTTCCGCTCGCGATCGACGCCGGTAACCATATATCGCTCGGGTCGATTGAATATCTGAAACGTATCGTTTTGCGTGATGTACATATAGAAGTCTTCGAAATACTGCACCTCGTTCGATCCCTCTTCGACGTTCGCCAGCACCTCGATGACGTTGGTCTCCTGCTCCGGCGCCTGGAAAAAGAGCGTGCCCGGCACCGTCTGCAGGCGCGTGAGGTTCACGCTCTCCGGATCCTGGCGCAGCTTGCCGACGTTGAAGTCGGCGAGCCGCACGTCGAGCGTGGCGCCGCGCAGCCGCGGATCGGGCAGACGGAGGAGCACGTTGGCCGGCTTGATATCGCGGTGGCAGGCGCCGCGCACCACGTGTGCATACTCGACGCCGGCGGTGAGCGGCAGCATGTACTCGAGCACGCGAAACAGACGCTCGCGCATGGGATAGGCGAGAAGATCGTCGCGCTGCCCGCGGTTGCGCGATCCCTTGAGCCGCTCCTCGAGCGACAGATCGCAGCGCTCGAGGATGATGAAGTCGTTGACCACGCGATCGCGGATCGACTCGGGGATGAACTCGGGATTGTCCGCTTCGCCCGAGGCGTAGAGCCCGATGATGTTCGGATGCCCCTGCACCCGCTCGATGAGCTCCTTTTCCATTTGAAAGCGCAGCCCGTCCTCTTCGCTGACGCCGCGCTGCAGGAGCTTGATGGCGACGTCGCGGCGAAACACCGTCTTCGACTCGAGCCACTGTTCTTCGCCGAGGTAGGCCTTGGCGAAGCGGCCCGAGCCGAGCTCGACGGGACGCCCGCCGGCGTCGAGCGCGAAGCGATAGACGCGCGAGCGGCTCACGCACGGCGACTGTTGGGGCGCGCGCATGACGCGGGTGACGTCGGCCTGAAGCGGCGTGGGTGGAGCGAGCTCGATCGGGCTCTGCGTTCGCATCACGCACCTTTCGCTTGCTGAATGAGGAGCAGCTCCTGGCGCTCCTCGAAGTCGATGAGCACCGCCGGCTGCGGCACCCGCACCGACGACGCGCCGAAGCGAAACAGCCGCCCGGGGCGGGCCGGGCTGCCAAACGCGCAGCGCACCACCGCGAGGAGGTTTCGCTCCGGCGAGTAGAGCTGCAGCGTCTCGTCGCGCTCGAGCGAGACGGCGCCGGTCGGCGTGCCGTCGCTGCGCGCGACGAAGCAGTTCACGCCTTTGACGTGCAGGTGCAATTCGCCGCCGGCCGCGGCCAACAGCGAGACGCGCAGCTTGGCGCCGGCGTGGCGCAGCTCGACCTGCTCGTCGGTCTCCACGACGCGCACCACGCGGCCGCCGGCGACGAAGGTGTCGGTCGAGCGCTCGACGGTGGCGGTGGAGGTGACGGTGTCGCGCGTGACGTCGACGGCCTCGGAGATCTCGATCGCCACCGACTCCGGCGCCGCGGCTTGGTCGCCGGCGGCGAGGTGCGACAGCGCGATCCACAAGTCGTCGATGGTTTGATAGCGCAGCGACGCTTCCTCGTGGCAGGCGCGCGCGATGATGGCCGCGGCGTCGGCGCCGATGGGCGTCTCCGCGAGCGCGCGCGCCAGCGTGGCGTCGAGATCGCCGCCTTGCGCGACCACGCGCATGAGCGCGCCCGACGGCAACAGCGAGCGGCCGTTGAGCACGAAGCCGACCAGAAGACCGAACGCGAACACGTCGGTGGCGAAGCTGACCTCCTGGCCGCGCAGCTGCTCGGGCGCGCTCCAGCCGGGCGAGTAGAGAAGGATGCGCCCGCCGCCGTCGATCGCCGAGGTGTCGGCGCCGTGCGGCACAGCGCGCGCGGCGGCCTTGGCGATGCCGAAGTCGGCGAGCTTCGGGATCAGCGTCGGCCCGTCGTGGATGAGGATGTTCGACGGCTTGACGTCGCGATGCACGATGCCGAGGTCGTGCGCCTCGGCGAGCGCGCCGGCGATCGGCTCGAGCAGCGCCAGCGCCGTGCCGAGCGGCAGCGCGCCGTCCTTGCGGATGCGCTGGTGCAGCGTGCCGCCGCCGACCCACTCGGCGATCTGGAACGGCAGCGGCGGCGTGCGCTCGATGAAGCCGAAGTCGTAGATGCGCACGGTGTTCGGATGCGAGAGGCGCGACAGCGCGAACGCTTCCTGCACGAAGTGATCGTGGCCGGTCGTGTACGCCGGCGCCGAGGCGGCGTCGAGCCCGTCGAACACCTTGATGCACACCGGCCGCAGCAGGCGCTGGTCGAGCCCGCGATACACGACGCTCATGCCGCCGTGCGCGATCACCTCCTGCACCCAATAGCGCTCGAGCAGCGGGTAGGAGACCAATCCCAGTCGGTCGGGCAGACTCACGGGTCCTAGGACACTCGCAGGCGCGTGCCGACCTTACAAGGAACCGCCGGTAAAACGACGTAAAACGGCGTCAAAGGTTCGACCAGCGCACTAGACGCGATCGATGAAGACTGCTCCGGGTCCGAGCTCGAGCCGGTAGCCGAGCTCGTCGGCAGCGACGGTGAGACCGGCGGCAGCGACGAGCCGGCGCAGGTGGCCGACGTTCGACTTCAGCGGATTGTCGTGCACGAGCGGGCTGTAGTCGCGCTCCCACGCGGCGGCAGCGAGCGCCTCTTTGCCGAGCGCGTGGCCGGCGCGCGCGGCGAGCGCGTAGAGCAGGCGCCGCACGATCGGACGCCCGCGCAGGAGGATCGTCGCCGACGGCGTACAGAGCTCGTGCGTGCGCGCGTCGATGACCACGGCGGCGCCGGCGCGCGCGGCTTCGGCGCAGACGACCAGGCGGCGCTCCTCGGCGGTGACGACACGGAAGCGGCCGACCGCGTCGAGGAGCGCGCGCGGCAGATCGGCGTCGAAGGCGTCGGCGGCGCCGGGCACGGCCTCGGCGGCGGCGCGAACGAGCGCCGCGTCGACGGCGGCGACGTCGCCGGCCAGCCGCGCGCTCACCGCCGCGACCACGTGCACGAGCGCGCGATCGAGCGCCCAGCCCGGCGTGGCCGGCACCTCGGCGCCGGCGAGGAGCTCGCGCGCGCGGCTGGCGTCGCCGGCGGCGGCGGCGGCGATGGCGGCGCACAAGCGCGCGCGCAAGGAGAGCCCGCGTCGCGTCGGCGCCGGCGGTGGCAGCGGCTCGACGAGCTGGCGCAACGGATCGTAGCGGCGCGTGCGCGCGTTGCCGTCGACGAGGCCGACGAGGCCGCGGGCGCGCGCGGCTTCGTCGATGCGCGCCAGCCGATCGAGCGCCTCGGCGCGGCGGCCGAGGACGAACAGCGCGCGCGCGACCCACCCGCCGACGTAGAGCGTGCCGAGGAGGTAGCCGGAGCGCGCGAAGCTGTCGTCGATCGCCGACAGGCGCGCCAGCGTGGCCAGCCGATCGCCGGCTTCGTGCTGATAGAGCGCGCGGCCGAAGCCGAGCTCGAGCTGGAACAGCGGATCGGTGCGGCGCGCCAGCACGCGCTGGCTCTGCGCCAGCAGCCGATCGGCGTCGTCGAGGCGGCCGGCGCGCGCGGCGATGACGCCGAAGATCGCCGGGATGGCGGCGGCGCGATACGAGCTCGGCTCGACGGCGGCGGGCGGCAGCGTCATCAGCCGCGCGGCCTCGCCCGCTTCCTCGTCGCGCTCTTCGACCCACAGCGTGAAGGCACGATAGGCGGCGAGCACCGACGATTGATCGGGATCGTCGAGCTCGCGCTCGAGCGCGCCGAGCTGGCGGCGGCCGGCGTCGCCGTCGCCGAGATAGGTGCAGGCGACGGCGAGCGTGACGGCGGCGCGCGCGCGGCGGCGCAGGCCGGCGTCGCGGCGGCGCACGATCGGCTCGAGTGTGTCGCGCGCCAATCGCGCGTCGCCGGTCAGGAGCGCCACTTGCGCCATCGAGATGGCGAGATCGTCGGGCACGCCGTTGCCGGCGGCGGCGAGCGCGCGCAGCTCGGCGAGCGCGCGCGGAAAGTCGAGCACGCGCAGAAGCGCGCGCGCCCGCTCGACGCGCAACGGCAGCGGACGATGATCGGGCGCGACCACGTCGATGGCGCGCAAGAGCTCGGTGGCGGCGCCGCGGCGCACCAGCTCGCCGGCTTGCTGCACGAGCCAATCGGCGGCTTCGGCGTTGCGACCCGCCGCCGACAGATGGGCGCACACGTTGCGCACGCGGATCGCCGGATCGAGCGGCAGGTGC
>DASXOU010000779.1:0-3847 GCA_036494045.1 Polyangia bacterium
ACCTATCAGTATCTCGAGCCGATGAGCGGCACCGACATGCCGCTCACCAACACGATGTAGCTCGGGCAGATTGCCGGGCCGCGCCACGTATCACGTGGCATGGACGGCGATGACGAGCTGTTCGGTCCGAAACCCACTTCCTCATCCACCACGAAACCTGTGACGGCGCCGGCGACGGCGCCGGCCACCGACGTGCGCGCCGTGCCGCGGGCGCTCGGCGCGCTGTTGTGCGCGCTCGGGCGGCCGACGGAGGCCGAGGTGGCGCGGGCGAATACTGGGCTGCAGCGGCTGTCGCTTCCGCTCGTGACCGCGCGCGATCTGGTGCAGGCGACGCCGGAGTCCCTGGCGCCGCTGGTGCCGGTGGAGGCGCGCGTGGGGGTGCTGGCGCTGATGCGGCAGATCGCGGCGGATCAGCCGATCCGCGCGCGTCTGGCGCTTTCGTACGCGCAGCTCTGGGCGCTCGATGTACACGGATCGAATATAGGCACTTCGAATGCAAACGAACCGAATGCAAACGATTCGAATGCAAACGGCGCGGGAGTCGTGCGCTGGATCGTCGGCAAGCTGCCGGCGCACGTGACCAAGCCGGAGGAGGCGCCGTCGGAGGCGCCCTCGACGGGCGGGCCCTATCGCGGCGACGCGCGTGCGCCCGAGCCGGCGGCGCGCGCGGCAGGGGCGCAGGTGCCGACGTTGCGCGAGCGCGTCGAGCGCATCGGCGCGCAGTTCGCGGCCGTGCGCGCGGCGGTCGAGCAGGTGATCATCGGCAAGCGCGACGTCATAGAGCGCGTGCTCTGCGCGATGGCCGCGCGCGGGCACGTGCTGCTCGTCGACGTGCCGGGCACGGGCAAGACGCAGCTGGTCAAGGCGCTGGCGGCGGCGATCGATCTGCAGTTCGGCCGCGTGCAGATGACGCCGGATCTCTTGCCGCTCGACGTCACCGGCGCCAGCGTCTGGGATCCGCGCGACAAGCGCTTCGTGTTTCGCGCCGGGCCGGTGTTCACGAACCTGCTCCTCGCCGACGAGATCAACCGCGCGACGCCGAAAACGCAGTCGGCGCTGCTCGAGGTGATGGAGGAGCGCTCGGTCACCGTCGATGGCACGACGCATGTGCTGCCGCCGCCGTTTTCGGTGCTGGCGACGATGAACCCGCTCGATCATCAAGGGACCTACGCGCTGCCGGCGGCGCAGATCGATCGCTTCATGGTGATGCTCGAGGTCGGCTATCCGTCGGCGGACGACGAGGTGCGCATGCTCGACCGGCACCTTCTGGCCGAGCCGGCGCTGGCGAGCGTGACGCCGGTGATCGGGCGCGACGATCTCGTCGACTGGCAGGCGACGGTGCCGCTCATCCACGTGGCGCCGGCGGTCAAGCGCGCCGCCGTCGAGTGGGTGCACGCGCTGCGCGCGGAGTCGCCCGACCGGCCGTCGGTGAGCCCGCGCGCGACGCTGGCGTGGGTGCGCCTGGCGCAGGCGCGCGCGCTGGCGACCGGGCGCGAGTTCGTGACCGTCGACGATCTCGTCGAGGTCGCGCCCGACGTGTTGCGCCATCGCTTGTGGTCCGACGGCGACAGCGTGCGCGAGCGGCTGCGCGCGGCGGCGCGCGCGGTGGGGAGCGCCGCGTGAGGCGGGCGGCGCGCATCGCGACGCTGCTGGTGCCGTCGCTCTTGGCGTGGGCGGTGGTGCGCGCGTGCGGCCACGGGGGCGTGCGCGCGGACGAGCCGCTGATGCACGCGGGGCTGTCGGCGCTGGTGCCGCTGTTCATCGTGATGGCGGCGGCGCTGATGGTGCGCGCGGTGGAAGCGGCAGGGGCACGGCGCTCGTGGCTGGACGCGCTCGACATCCTGACGGGGCCGGGGCGCGCGCTGGTGTGGACGGCGGCGGCAGCGACGGCGGGCGCCGCGCTGGTCGGCTGGGCCAGCTTGTCGGTGCTGGGCCTCATCGGGCTCGGCGTCGCGTACGTGATGGTGACGTGGGCGGCGTTGGTGGCGGCGGGCGAGGAGCCGTGGCGCGCCATGACGGTGGCGCGCGCGTTCGCGCCGGCGACGGCGATCGAGGGCGACGCGCTCGGCGAGCAGCTGACGATCGCGGGCGCGCAGGTGCCGGCGGGCTTTCGCTTGATCGCGCGCGGTGGCGTGGCGCGCCATGCGGCGGCGATCTACGTCCTCGACGGGGCGGCGGGCGAAGTGTCGTTGACGGCGGAGCTGGGGCCGGCGCGGCGCGGCGAGTATGACGTGCCGCCGGCGGAGCTGTGGCTGCAGGATCTGTTTGGCCTCACGCGCTCGCGCGTGGTGCGGCTCGGCGCCGGTAAGCTGACGGTGCTGCCGCGGCCGGTGGCGATCGACGATTTGACGGCGGTGGCCGGCGCGCGCGGCGACGATGCCGAGAGCGTGCCGGCGCAGACGTTGCCGACGGAGGGCTGTTTTCGCTTGCGGCCGTATGCGACCGGCGACGACGCGCGACGCATTCATTGGGTGCGCTCGCTGATGGCGCGCGAGCTGGTGGTGCGCTTGCCCGACGAGCTGCCGCCGGAGCAGCCGACGGTGCGGCTGGTGCTCGACACGCAGCTCGTCGGCGCCTCCGCGCTGCCGACGGCCGCGACGGGACAATTGTGCGACGCGCTGGTGCGCGTGTGGCTGTCGGCGGGTCAGGCGCTGGTGGCGCGCGGCGTGCGCGTGACGATGGTGGCCACCGTCGACGAATCGCGCGTCGTGGAGCGCGCGATGACGCCGCAGTCTGCGGGCGCGCTGGCGCGGGTCGGCGCGCGCGCGGCGTGGCAGGGAACGGTGGCGGTCGATGGCCTCGTCGGCGACGGCGCGCGCAACGTGGTGGTGTCGGCGCGGCCGCGTCCGCTGGACGGGCGCGCGGTCACTTGGATCCTCGTGCCCGAGTTCGTGTGGACCGATCAGGAGGGGCCGCCCTTGCGCGACGCGTGGACGACGCTGCCCTATCCGTCGGGCGCGGCCGACAATCGCTGGACGCGGCGGCGCGCCGAGAAGCGCGCGCACGAGGCGACGCGGCGCGCCGGCGTCGTGCTCGATCAGCTGTGTCAGTGGGCGGACGGGCCGCACCTCGAGGGCTCGTTCGTGGCGCGGCCGCGCGGCGCGCGCGTGGCGCTGGAGGCGATCTCGTGAGCGCGAACATCACGCGCGCGACGCGCGATCGATTGGCGACGCCGCTGGTCGCGATCTACTGGATCGCGATCGTCGTCGGCCTCGTGGTCTACTCGACGGCGCGCGCCGACGCGGACGATCTGCCGGCGCTGTGGGTGGGCGCGCTCGGCGGCACGGCGCTCGGACAGGCGCTGGCGCTGCGCAATTGGCGCGGCTGGTTCGCGATGTCGATCGTGGCGATGCTGGCGCTGGTGCTCGTGCCCATGCTCGCCGTCGGTGGCGCGCCGCCGGCGTTGTGGGAGGCGCTGTTGCCGGCGGCGCTGTGCGGCTATCTGTCGCTCGGCGAGCGCACGGCGGCGGCGGCGTTCTGGTTTCCGGCGATGACGTGGATGCTCACCGTCGTCGATCGCCTCGACGGCGACGACGCGGCGGCGACGATGGACGCGCGCGCGTTCGTGCTGCTCGGCGGCGTGGCGGCGGCCTTCCTCGCGCTCTTGTGGGCGGCGGAGCGGCGGCGGCTCGGCCTCATGCGCCTGGTCGGCGCGGCGCCGGTGGTTCCGGGGCGCGCGTCGACGTTGCGCGAGCCGGCGGGGCGGACGATCGCGCGCGCCGGTTGGTGGGCGTCGGTGGCGGCGCTGACGCTGGCGTTGACGGCGTGGGTGGCGCCGCACCTGTGGCAGTCGGAGACGCTCGGCGGGCAGCGCTTGACCGAGTTCGCCGACGGCGTGGGCGTGGGC
>DASXOU010000780.1:0-2667 GCA_036494045.1 Polyangia bacterium
CTCCTCGGGCTTCTTCGCGGTCGCGCGCGCCAGCACCGCGTGCACCGCCTCGGGAAACGCGGCGCCCAGCGCCGGCAGCGGCCGCTCGACGTGCGCGCGCGCCAGCGCCGCCACGGAAGGCGCCGAAAACGGCAGCTTCCCCGTCAGCGACTGAAACGCCATGACGCCGAGCGCATACAGATCGCTGCGCGCATCGGCCGCCGCCGCGCTTCGCCACAGCTCGGGCGCCATGTAGGCCGGCGATCCCATGCGCACGCCTTTTTCCTCGTCGAGCGGCGCATCCTCGACGAGCCGCGCCACGCCGAAGTCGAGGAGCTTGGGCCACAGCCGCCCGCCGCGCGATACCACCATCACGTTGGCCGGCTTCAGATCGCGATGCACGATCCCCTGCTCGTGCGCCGTCGCGATCACTTCGCACAGCTTCTCGACGAACGGCACGAAGCGCGCCAGCGGCAGCGCGCCCTGCAACGCCAGCAACTGCTCGAGCGGCGTGCCGCGCACCAGCTCCATCGCGATCCACAAGACGCCGTCGGGCTCGGCGCCGAACGCGTAGATGTGCGCCGCGTAGGGATGGTCCAGGCGCGCCGCCAGCCGCGCCTCGCGCATGAATCGCTGAATCGTCTGCTGATTGGCGCGATGATTCTCGCGCAGGATCTTCACGACCGCTTCGCGCTCGAGCAGAGGCTGCTCGGCGCGATAGACGCTCCCGAACTGCCCTTCGCCCACCTTCTCGCGCAACACGAAGTCGCCGAGGGTCCGGCCCTGCAGCCGGTCGACACTCGTCACCGCCTCATTTTATCACTTCTGGGCGGTGACCTTGTTGCCAAAGCGCTCGACGTTGACCAACCACGCCGCCGCGTTCTTCACGTAGCGTCCCGTGCCGGCGGTGTCCCACTTGTAATAGAGACGCGTGAAGCCGCCGTCGAGGATCGCGCGCCGCCCGTTGGTGTCGTAGTACGCGGCGACGAGATTGTCCTCGTGCCCGTACACGAGCGGCTTCAACACCCGGTTCGGCTGGATCGTCGCGATCGTGATCCCTTCGTACAAGTAGTGCAGCCCGGTCGTGAGCAGGTGGTTCGGCAGAATTCCGTGCACGCCCGGCTTCGGCCACAGGTTCACGGTCTGATCGCCGGGCACGTTGCCGAGCATCTTGGTGCCGAACAGCGCCTGCGCCACGGCGTTGGCGTCCGCGTAATAGGGATCGTTGTCGCCCCAGATGTAGACGCCCTTGCCGCTGTCGAAGAATTCCTTGATGACCTTGATGTGCTCGGGGGTCAGCTTCGGCGACGCGTCGGAGATGATCCATAGCTGACACGCCTTCTTCAGGAGCTCGCGCAGCTGCGCCGGCGGCGGCGGCTGATTCGACCAGCGATACACGCCGAACCCTTTTTCCTTGAGCGCAGCGCGCGGCAGTGAGAAGTCGAACCCTTCTCCGGTGAAGAGCTGCAGCACCGCGACCGTCTGACCCTCGAAGGCGCCGTCGACGGCGAGGTCGTTCTGGTTGCCCTGCGCGTTGCCCCATTTGTCGTGCTTGACCGGCACGACCTTGTTTTCGTAGTGCGTCTTGCCGCTCGCGTCCTTGACCGGCACGCGATCGACTTCGGTCGCGGGCGCGCTCAGCCCGGCCGAGCGGTTGTATTGCGCGGAGGCCGGCGCGGCGAGCGCGACGGCGACGGTGGCGGCAAACGCGGCGAGGAGGGTCTTCATGCCGTCTTGCTACGCACGACGGCGGGAAAGGATCTACGGCAGCGTCTCGCCGGTGACGATGGTGTAGATCGAGCGGCGGATGGCGTCGTGCCCGAGCGCGTCCGGATGAATGCACGAGGCCGCGTCGTACCAGACCTGGCTCATGTCCGTGTTGTTGTAGCCGTGGCCCATGAAGTTGGCGTGCATGTCGTAGATGTTCACGCCCGCGCCGCTGGCCGACGTCGCGGCGACGCCGTTCCACGCCGCGAACACCATCTGGTCCATCGTCGACGTCACGTTCGCGCCCGGCCCGCACTTGACGGTCGCGAAGTCGCCCTGCCCATCGGTGAAGTCGTAGATGTTGGCGAGGATGATGTAGACCTTGCCGCTGCCGAAGCGTCCCGGCGCGGCGAGCGCGCCCAGCTCGGCGTCGAGGTGCGTGCCGAATTCGCCGCGCACGGTGGCGTCGCTGCCGCCGATCGCCTGGATGGCGTGGCCGTTGAGATCGTTGCCGCCGATGGTGATGGTGATGAGGATGTCGCCCGGATACGACGTGGCCAGGCCGGTGATCTGCGTCGCCAGCGTCGGCGCGCCTGGTGGCAGTCCGTCGGAGAAGGTGTCGGTGATGGCGCCGGCGACGGCCGCGTGCACGTACATCAGCGACGGCCACTTCTTGACGAGGTCGGCGTGCAGCGAGTCGTAGAAGAAGGGCGCGTTGCCGCCTTGATCCGAGATCGAGTCGCCGAGCACGATGTACGTGCCGAGCGAGCCGCCCGACGGCACCAGGCCCACCGGCGTGCTGCCGCCACCGCCGCTACCGCCAGTTCCGCCCGTTCCACCGCCGCCGCTGCCGCCGGTGCCGCCACCGCCGCTGCCGCCGTTTCCGCCGGCGCCGTTGCCGCCGGTGCCCGTGTTGTTGGAGGTTGAAGAGCCGCAGCCGATGATCGCGAACGACGCGAGGATGACGAAAATGGATCTTTT
>DASXOU010000781.1:0-1951 GCA_036494045.1 Polyangia bacterium
TTCTACTCCGGCTTCTTCACGCTTGCCGTCACCGATCTCGTGTGCGACGCCTATTACGCCACCGCGCGGCTATTTCGGCGCGCGCCCGCGTGGCTGCCCGCCGCCGTCGCCGCCGCGCTCGTCGCCGGCTGGTTCGTCGCCGAAGCGCCGCACGCCTTCCACAACCTCGTCGAGAGCCGCGTCCTCATGGGCACCTTCGGCGAGCCGCACTATTCGCCCGAGCAGCAGAAGCTGCGCTTCGCCGCCGAGGTGCACGCGCGCACGTCGAAGGACGAGCGCGTCATCATCCACTATCCGCACCTCGGCGCGCGCAAGGAGTTCTGGTACTACATCGATCGCAACTACGACGAGATCCAGGCGCTGGCGCAGCTCGAGCAGCACAAGGCGACGCTGCCGAAGTCGGTCCTGATCCTCGACGAGCGCATGTTGTCGGTCGCCGATCGGCTCATCTTCGATCGGCTGATCGCGCAGCACCCGGTCACCTTCTTCGAAAACTTCACCATGGTCGACTTCCGCTCGTCGACGCCGCGCGCGCAGTCGTTCGCGTTCGTGCCGCAGCCGATGTCGGCCACCTATCGCTGGTTCATCTCGCACAAGTATCCGCCGCTGGCGCTGGTGCGGCGCGCCTATCTGCCCGGCGAATGCGCCGCGCTCGCGCTCGGCGTCCCCGTCGCCGCCGACGAGGAGCTCGACGAGCCGTCGGACCCGCGCCTCCTGCCCTGCTATCACAACCTCCTCGTCGATCGCGGCAACAAGGATCGCGCCGACGCCGTCGCCAAGGAGATCGTGCAGCCGCTTACGCCCACCGATCGCCCGCTCGACCATGCGCGCATCGTCGCCACCGGCATGCGCGCCGCCAAGCTCGCGGTCGCGATCGCCGCCGCCGGCCCCGAAACCGGCGACCTGCGCTATCAGCTCACGCGCGACGGCAAGGTCGCGGCGATGCTCTCGGCGTCACTGACCATCCCGCAGACCGCGCGCTGGAAAGCCGGCCACCTCTACCTCGACCACGTCGATCTGCCGCCGGGCCGTTGGGACGTCGAGGCGCAGCTCGTCGATTCGTCGCCCGGCGCCGGACACAAAGTGTTGGCTTCGGCGCCGCTCGGTGTCTTCATTCGCTGAACGATTTTTCGGCAGTACAGCTTTGGTTCGACGGAAGGAATTGCGCATGATTTCGTCGAAACACGCGCGCCGTGTGTAGAACCGCTACACTGCCGCGATTCGCGCCGGTGGCGGCGCGTCGCTGTCGCGCTGCGTCGACGACGGCGGCATCCACAGCGCGTAGTACGCGTCCTGCGTCAGCGGCGCGCGGCGCAGCTGGTAGAGGTTGAACGTCGGACAAGCCGCGCTGCCGTCGCTGCTGCGGCAATAATGCTCGCGCTCGTGATGGCTGGGAATGCAGAGCCCGTCGACCGCCGTGCATCGCGCCAGCTTCCCGTCATCGAAGAATTCACACGCCATCCCCTCGCTCCTTCGTCCGTAATCGCTTGTCGGACACTTTGCAGAGCGTGTGCCAGCCGTGACGGCTTCCTTTACGCCTCTCGTTGCCTATGTTCAAGGGAGATGACGGCAGACGACTTTTATCGGCGCGTGCACGCGCGCCTGCCCGACACCATCGAGGCCGATGGCCGGACCATCACGCACGAGCTTCTCACCGCGCTCGCCGATCGGCTCACGCCCGACGAGGCGGCCGAGCTCGGCACCGAGCTGCCCGACGAGCTCGGCGATCTCCTGGCGCACGCGCACGGCGACGGCAAGCTCACGCGCGACGACCTCATCGAGGAGCTGGCGTCGCGCCTCGACCTCGACGACGACGATGCCGAGACCGGCGCTATCGTGGTCCTGAGCGTGGTGCGCGAGGCGATCGAGCCCACCGTCGAGATCGAGCAGGTCCTCGAGTCGCTCCCGCCCGATCTCGCGCAGCTGATGCAGTAGCGCCGCGCATCTGGTA
>DASXOU010000782.1:0-4409 GCA_036494045.1 Polyangia bacterium
CATACGCTCGACGAGGGCTACGAGCCCATCCGCGAATTCTTCTTGCTCACCCGCGGCGGCATGATCAACCTGCCGCGCTTGCTCGGTCTTCGCCGGGCAAACGTATCCATGGATCTCGCCGAAGGGTACGCGCGTTACGGAATCGACCTACCGAAGGAGGCCAAGTTCCTTTCGTTCGTGCGCCGCGCGATGACGTGGGTGTTTTCGCCGCGGGCGGCGGCGCGGGAGCTCAACGAGGCGCACGAGACCTTGCAGGCGCGCTACAAGGAGCTCGACGAGGCGCGCACCGTCCTGGCGCTGCAGGCGACGCAGCTCTCGGTCGCGCACACGATCAGCCAGCTCATCCACCGCGATCTCGACGTCAGCCGCACCATGCAGGCGATGGCCGAGGCGCTGGTCCACGCCGGCGGTTACGTCGCCGCAGACGTGCACCTCTCGACCATCGTCGACAACAACTTGTTCGAGCTACGCGCTGACGAGGGCGAGCGCAACGCCGCCGAGCCGATCCTGGCGGCGCTGCAGTCGCGCGGCCGCGTCATCGGCGACGTGCGCGTGTGGCACGCGCCCGAGCACGATCCGCGCGAGCGCGGGCAGTTGCTCGAGTTCGTCCTGCCGACGCTGTCGATGGCGCTCGACAACGCCATCAGCTATCGCGAGGTCGCGCAGTACCGCGACAACCTCGAGCGCAAGGTCGAAGAGCGCACCGCCGAGCTGACGCAGGCGCGCGATCAGCTCTCGCAGACCGTGCGTAGCCTCGAGGAGGCGCAGGAAGTCCGCGACCGCATCTTCGCCAACATCAACCACGAGATCCGCACGCCGCTGACGCTGGTGCTGCTCGCCGTCTCCGACGTCAAGACGCGCCTGGGCACGAGCCTCGACGCCGGCACGCTGCATCAGCTCGAGGGCATCGAGATGTCGACGCGCAAGCTGTTGCGTCTCGTCGACGATCTGCTGCTCCTGGCGTCGGGGCGCGAAGGCAAGCTGCGGCTCAACATCACCGCCGTCGATCTGGCGCCCATGCTCGACGTCATCGTCGCCACCTGGCGGCCGGTCGCCGAGCACAAGGGCATCTCGATCGGGTTCGGCGGGCCCAAGCGCTGCGTGCGCCACGTCGACGAGGAAAAGATCGAGCGCGTCGTCACCAACCTCATCTCCAACGCCATCAAGTTCACGCCGTCGGGCGGGGTGGTCCAGGTCGATCTGCTCGAGGACGCCGACGGCGTGGTCATCGCGGTGCGCGACACCGGCATCGGCATCGACGACGATCTGCGAAAGCGCCTGTTCGGCCGTTTCGAGCAGGGGCGCCCGGCGATGCACGCCGGCACGCGCGGCTCGGGCATCGGCCTGTCGATCGTCAAGGAGCTCACCGAGGCGCACGGCGGCAGCGTCGCCGTCGAGAGCCCGCGCGGCGGCGGCAGCGTCTTTCGCGTGGTCCTGCCTGCCGGCGCCGTGCCGCGCGCCGCGCTCGCCGACGATGGCGAGTCGAGCTCGTCGGCGCCGCTGCGCCTGGTGCCTGACGACTTCGACTCGGGACGCTCGGTCTCGGCGCTGCCGCGCGTGCTCGAGCCGCCGATCTCGCCGCGCGCGTCGGTGCTGGTCGCCGAGGACGATCCGCGCCTCGCCGACGCCATCGGCGCGCTTTTGTCGACGCAGTATCGCGTCATCCTCGCCGGCGACGGCCTGACCGCGCTGCGCATGGCGCAACAGCACATGCCCGACCTCCTCGTCAGCGACGTTGGCATGCCGGGCATGGACGGCCTCGAGCTCACGCGCCGCTTTCGCGAGCTGCCCGGCAATCGCCTGGCGCCGGTCGTTCTCTTGACGGCGTTCGCCAACTTGAACGATCGCCTGCAAGGCTTCGGCGCCGGCGCCATCGACTACGTCATCAAGCCGTTCGAGCCCGCCGAGCTGATGGCGCGCGTGCACTCGCAGCTGGAGCTGCGCTCGCTGGCGCTGCGCCTGCATCAGTCGGAGAAGCTGGCCGCGCTCGGCACGCTCTCCGCCGGCCTGGCGCACGAGATGCGCAATCCGGCCAACGCCATCGTCAACGCCATCGATCCGCTCGCGGAGCTCCTGCCCTCCGAGCTGCGCCAGGAAGATCATCCGGTCGCGCAGCTCGTGGGTGTCTTAAAGGAATGCGCTACCCAGATCGCGCTGCTCTCACGGCAGCTGCTCGGCTTCCGCCGCCCCGGCGAGCTCGAGTATCAGCGCACCACCGTAGCCGAGGTGATCGCGCGCGCGCATGCGTTGACCTCGCAGCTGTTCAAGAGCGTCGAGTTGCGCCAGGCGATCGACTACAAGGGGCCGCTCGACTGCGCGGCGCCGCTTCTGACGCAGGTGCTGTCGAACCTGCTCGAGAACGGCGCGCAGGCGGCCGGCACCGGCGGTTGGGTCAAGCTCGCCGCGCGCGCCGAGGACGAGCGGCTGGTCCTCGAAGTGTCCGACTCGGGCAGCGGCGTGCCCATCGAGCTGCGCGAGCGCATCTTCGAGCCCTTCTTCACGACCAAGCCGCCCGGCTCCGGCACCGGGCTCGGCTTGACGATGGCGCGGCAGATCGTCGAACGCCACGCCGGCATCCTCGACGTGCGCGACGCCGGCGTCGGCACGCTGTTCCATATCGAAGTTCCGTTGCAGGCACAGGGTGGTCGCAGTCAGCGACAACGAGGAGGGGGGCGGTGAACACCAAGGAGCACTTGATCGTCTACGTCGACGACGAGCGGCCCAATCGCATCGTCTTCGAGCAGTCGTTCGGCGCGCGCTTCAACGTGCGGGCGCTGCCGTCGGGGCAGGCGGCCCTCGAGCTTCTACGCAACGAGACCGCCGCGGCGCTGATCACCGATCAGCGCATGCCCGACATGAGCGGCCACGAGCTCTTGGTCAAGGTCAAGCAGCTCTATCCGGAGATGATCCGCGTCGTCATCACGGCCTACAGCGATCTCGATCCGATCCTGGCCGCGGTCAACGAAGGGCTGGTCGCGCGCTACATCATCAAGCCGTGGGATCGCGCCGAGGTCGAGCAGATCCTTCTGTGGTCGCTCGAGGCGTTCACGCTCGGGCGGCAGAAGTCGGCGCTGCAGCTACGCCTGATGCAGACCGAGCGCCTCGTGACTTTGGGATCGATGGCGGCGGCGGTCCTGCACGATCTGCATCAGCCGCTGACCAACCTCACGGTCAACGTCGAGCGGCTCGCCGAGCACGGAAAGTCGCTGGCCAGGCTCAAGGGGGCGCTCGAAGAGTCGGCCGCGTCGCTGCCGAAGAAGGATCGCACGCTGCTCTCGGAAGTCTTGACCGAGATGCCCGAGCTGGCGCGCGATCTTCTGATGAGCTGCACGGTCATGACCAACATGACCGTCGGGCTCAAGCAGTTCTTGAAGTCCGAGCCGACGCCCGAGCCGAGCGGCGTCGATCCGGTGCCCATCATCGGATATGCGATCGGCGTCTGCCGGGAGACGGCGGTGCGCGCGCGCGGGCGCATCAGCTACGAAGGACCGCCTTCGTTGCCCAAGGTGCGCATCGGCTCGACCGAGCTGACGCAGGTGCTCATCAACGTCGTGGCCAACGGCGCGCAGGCGCTCCTGGCGCGCAACAAGTCGGGCGGACGCGTGGTCGTGACCGCCAGCGAAATCGGTGGCGACGTGCAGCTCGTCGTCGACGACAACGGCACCGGCATGTCGGCGGCGGTGCTCGACAAGGCGGGCACGCCGTTCTTCTCGACGCGACCCGAGGGCACCGGCCTCGGCGTGGCGCAGTGCCGGCGGCTCGTCGAGGGCGCCGGCGGAACCTTCAAGATCGAGAGCGTGGAGGGACAGGGCACGACCGTGACCTTTACGCTGTCCAAGGTGTGACGATGGCGCGGCTGGCACGACGGCTTCGCTCGGTGCTGGTGGTCGACGACGACACGATCCTGTTGTCGGCGCTCGAGCGCGATCTGCGCTCGCGCGGGCTGACGGTGATCCCGGCGCCGACGGCGGAGCGGGCGCGCGAGCTGGCGCGCGTGCGCCGTCCCGACTGCGCGCTCGTCGATCTGTGCATCGGCGACGACTCGGGCATCGAGCTTCTGCAGGACCTCAGGACCGAGCTTCCCGATCTTCTGGTCGTGCTCTTGACCGGCCACGGCGCGGTGCAGAACGTCGTCGACGCGTTCCACGGCGGCGCCGTCGACTTCCTGCAGAAGCCGGTCGGCGGCCAGCAGCTCCTCCAGGCGCTCGAGCGCGCGCTGGCCCGTTCGCGCGGTCCGTCGCCGACGCTGGCGCGCGCCGAGTTCGATCACATCACGCGCGTCTTGCAGGAGTGTCAGGGGAACATCTCGGAAGCGGCGCGGCGCCTCGGGATCCATCGGCGGTCGCTGCAGCGCAAGCTGCAGAAAACGCCGCCGCAGTAGCTACTCGGCCGCGGCCGCGTCGTCGGCG
>DASXOU010000783.1:0-6331 GCA_036494045.1 Polyangia bacterium
CGGCGAGCTCCTTGGTCACCGGCCGATTGTCGGGCGAGTGAAACAAGAGGCGCTCGGCCACCTTCATGAAATCGTCGACGCGCCCCGCCTGCCGCAGCTGCTCGGCCGCCTTCGAGAACTCGTCGATGGCCTCGCGGACCATGTTGTCCTTCGAGTACAGCTCGGCGAGCTTGATGCGATTGGCGACGGTCTCCGGATCGAGCTCGACGATCTGCTTGAGCGCCGCCAGCGCCTCGCGCGTCTTGCCTTCGCGGTGATAGAACGCCGCCACCGCCTCGTACTGCTGCATCGCGTCCGACAAGAGGCCGAGCTGCTTGTAGAGCTCGGCGAGCTTGTGGTTCACGTCGACGAGGCGCGGCTCGATCTTGAGGATCTGTTTATAGACAACGACGGCTTTGAGATAGAAGCCCTGGTCCGAATAGAATTGCGCGACCTTTGCATAGGTCTCGGCCGCCTCGGACTTCTTGCCCAGCTTGGCGTAAAGGTCGCCAATCTTGAGCCAGATCCGGACGTCCTTGTCGTCGTCGGCGACGACTTTCAGGTACTCCTTGATCGCCTTTTCGAACTGGCTCTTTTCGACCAGCTTCTGGGCGCCGGCGATCAGTTTGTCTTTGTTGGTCGCCACCTGGTTCCGCTCGCGGATCTCCTAAACTGGGTCGGACACTACATTTTAGGCGTGCGCGGCGGATTTATCAAGCAAGCGCGGGGGCGTTTTCCGTCGAAAAACGCTCGAGAAAGTGGGTGTCCAACCTACCTTCGATGAAGTCGGGGTGGTCGATGAGCCGGCGGTGGAAGGCGAGATTGGTCTGGATGCCCTCGACGACGAACTCGTCGAGGGCGCGGCGCAGGCGCTTGATCGCGGCGTCGCGATCCTCGGCGTGGACGATGAGCTTGGCCAGGAGCGAATCGTAATTCGGCGGCACCACGTAGCCTTCGTAGATGTGGGTGTCGACGCGCACGCCGAAGCCGCCCGGCAGGTTGAGCGCGGTGATCCGCCCCGGCGACGGCGTGAACTTCACCGGATCCTCGGCGTTGATGCGGCACTCGATGGCGTGCCCGCGCGGGCGGAAGCGGCCGGTGAACGTCGGTGACAGCCGTTCGCCCCAGGCCAGCTTGATCTGCTCGCGCACGAGATCGAGCCCGGTGACCATCTCGGTCACGGTGTGCTCGACCTGGATGCGCGTGTTCATCTCCATGAAGTAGAAGCGACCTCCCTCGTAGAGGAACTCCATGGTGCCGACGTTCGAGTAGTTGATCGAGCGCATCGCGCGCTCGCAGATGGCGAGCAGCTTCTCGCGCTCCTCGTCGCTGAGCGCGACCGAGGGCGCCTCCTCGACCAGCTTTTGATGGCGGCGCTGGATCGAGCACTCGCGCTCGCCGAGGATGGCGACGCCGCCCTGTCCATCGGCGACCACTTGCACCTCGATGTGGCGCGGCGCTTCGACGTAGCGCTCGAGGTAGACGTCGGACGAGCCGAAGCCGGCGAGCGCTTCGGCGCGCGCGACCTCGAGCTGGGCGAGGAGCCGCTCGCGGTCCTTGACGATCTTCATGCCGCGTCCGCCGCCGCCGGCCGACGCTTTGATGATCACCGGCAGCCCGATGTCCTCGACGGCGGTGAGCGCCTGATCGTCGGTTTCGAGGAGGCCCGTGCCCGGCAGGATGGGCACGCCGGCCTCGACCATCGCCTTGCGCGCGGAAATCTTGCCGCCCATCATGCGCATGATCGCCGGCGGCGGGCCGATGAACTTGAGCCCGCAGCGCACGGTCATCTCGGCGAACTCGGCGTTCTCCGAGAGAAAGCCGTAGCCGGGATGGATCGCCTCGGCACCGGTCACCTCGGCCGCCGAGATGATCGCGGGGATGTTCAGGTACGACTGCGGCGCCGGCGCCGGCCCGATGCACACGGTCTCGTCGGCAAACTTGACGTGCAGCGCATTCGAATCGGCGAGCGAGTGCACCGCCACCGACTGGATGCCGAGCTCGCGGCAGGCGCGAATCACGCGCAGGGCGATCTCGCCGCGGTTGGCGATGAGGATGCGCTTGAACACGCGCCTACCCTACTTTGATCTTGAAGAGCGGCTCGCCGTATTCGACGGCCTGGCCGTTCTCGACGAGGATTTGCACGATCGAGCCTTCGATCTCCGACTCGATCTCGTTCATCAGCTTCATCGCCTCGACGATGCAGAGGACCTGGCCCTTCTTGACGCGCGTGCCGACGTCGACGAACGCCGACATCTCCGGCGACGGCGAGCGGTAGAAGGTGCCGACGAACGGCGAGGTCACGTAGGCGACGTTGCCGTCGCCGGTGTCGGTCGAGTGCGCCGGCGCGGACGACGCCGACGTCGGTGGCGAAGGCGTGTGGACCGGATGCGCGACCGGCGCCGGCGCGTGGCCGACCGCCGGCATCGCGTGATGCACGATCTCGCCGCCGCCCTTGCGCACGTAGATGCGCACGCCGCCCTCTTCGACCTCGATCTCGTTGAGCTCGTGACGGCGCAAGACTTCGGCGATCGCATCGACGCGCGTCTCGATCCCCGACGATGACGACGACGACGACGACGACGCGCGCGACGACGGCGCGGGCTTCTTGCCTTTGGCTCTCATGATTTGGATTTTTCCTCGAGCAGATCGAGCACGGCGTCGAGCGCCAGCGTGTAGCCGCGCGCGCCGAAGCCGCCGATGGTGCCGACGCAAACCGGCGCCACGAACGACTGATGACGATACGGCTCGCGCGCGTGCACATTCGACAGGTGGACCTCGACGGCGGGCAGCGCCACCGCGCGCAACGCGTCGGCGATCGCCACCGACGTATGCGTGTACGCCGCCGGGTTGATGATGATGGCCTGCGCGCGATCGCGCGCCGCTTGAATGCGATCGACGAGCTCGCCTTCGATGTTGGTCTGGTGGCACTCGACGCTGGCGCCGCGCTCCTTGGCGCGCGCGTCGAGCGAACGATCGATCTCGGCGAGCGTCACCGCGCCGTAAACGCCCGGCTCGCGCACGCCGAGGAGGTTGAGGTTCGGCCCGTGCAGCACCATGACGTGCGGGGCCATGGCAAAAGCTAGGCGATTTCCGCCTGCAGCTTCGGCGCGACCAAGCGCAACAGGTAGCGTCCCTTGCCGAAGTTGCCGTCGGGGCGGATGGCGAGCGCGACGAAATATTCGGGCGACACCACGCGAATGAGCATGGTCAGCGCGGCGGTGCGGATCGAGACCTCCTGTACCGCGCCGACCTCGAGGATCTCGGCGGCCTTGCGCACCTGCGTGAGGATGAAGGAGAACTCCATGCCCACGGTCTGGATGTCGACGCCGCCCTCGGGCGCGGTGAAGCTCTCGACGGTGATGCCGTCGAAGCCCATGAGCAGGCCGGCAACGCCGCCTTCGGTCTCGGCCACCAACCGCTTGAGGTTTTCCTTGAACATCGCGCTCCCGGTTGTATCGGGTTCGACGACGAGAATCAAGCGGCCGCGTAGGCCGCCGCCGGACGCTACATCGCGACGGGCGCCGCGCTGCCGCAGGAGACGACGCCGGTCATCGAATCGGTGCAGCAGACGGTGGGGTCGTCCTGGCCCGGAAAGCACGGGTCCATCGGCGTCGAGCCCTTGGGCAGCGGGCAGGTCGAGGTCTCTTCGAGGCAGCCCTCGCACAGGTCGATGGGGAAGTCGATCGGTCCGCCGACCACCTGATCGTTCTCGCGCATGCCGACCGGCTTCAGCTCGGCGATGACGGTGAACACGCCGCCCGACGGAATGTTCGACGCCAGCGCCTTGGCCGCCGCCGCCGGCAGCGCCTCGACGAACATCGGCGCCGCGCCTCCCGGATCGAGCCGCCCCGCCGACGCCGCGTAGAAGAACGACGACTGCCCCGACGGCAGGGTCAGCGCCGAGCCGCCGACGTTCATCAGCTTCACGTTGGCGCCGGTGGTCTGGATCGCGTTGAGCTCGGCGCCGTTAGACAGCGACATGAGGTTGTTGCGCAGCACCGGCACGGCGAGATAGCCGGCGGTGCCGAGCTGCGACACGTCGAGCGTACCGCGATCGCGGCCGAGGGTGCCGGCGCCGCCCGCCGCGACCGCGACACAGGACGTCGATCGCGAGATCGCCTCCATCTGAATGATGGAGAGTGAGACGTCGTTCGATGCACACCCTGTCGCGCCGGCGGCGGCCGCGACAATCAGGAGCAGTGCGGGCTTCATGCACCTACCTCCAATCTAGATCGTATCATCGTGGTTTTCCCCCGAGCAAGATTTCGTGGATTCGTGCCGGCGTGAGCGGCACCGTGCGCGCGCGCCCCGGCTCGTCGACGACGACGAAGTGGATGTGCTCGCCGCCGCGCTTTTTGTCGACAGCGACTCGCGCCAGCGTTCCCGCCGACAGCCGGCCGTCGAGATCGGTGGGCAGCCCGACGGCGTCGAGGAGCTTGCGCAAGCGCGGCTCCAGCGTCGCGGCGCCCTCGGCCGCGGCCACGCGCGCCGCCGCCAGCATGCCGAGCGCGACCGCTTCTCCGTGGCGCAGCGGATTGACGTCGGCGCGCGACGCCGACTCGAGCGCGTGCCCGACGGTGTGCCCGAAGTTGAGCAGCGCGCGCGCCCCCGAGGTTTCGCGCTCGTCGTCGCCGACGATGCGCGCCTTGATGGCGCACGAGCGCGCCACCAGCTCGGCTACGAGCTCCGGCTCGCCCGCGCGCGCCCGCGCCGCCTCGTGCTCGAGGAGCTCGACGAGCTCGACGTCGGCGATGAAGCCGTGCTTGATGACCTCGGCCAGCCCGGCCGCGCGGTCGCGATCCGACAGCGTCGCCAGCGTGCTCACGTCGGCGTAGACGAGCCGCGGCTGCCAGAAGGTTCCGGCCAGGTTCTTGCCCGCCGGCAGGTTCACGCCGGTCTTGCCGCCGACCGACGAATCGACCTGCGCGAGCAGCGTCGTCGGAACCTGCACGTAGGCGACCCCGCGCAAAAAGATCGACGCCACGAAGCCGGCGAGGTCGCCGACCACGCCGCCGCCAAGCGCGACGACGAGCGCGCGCCGATCGAGCCCTTCGCGCGCGAACGACTCGCACAATTCCTCGGCGCGCGCCATCGACTTCGAGCCTTCACCGTCGGGCACCACGGCCGCGGTCACCTTGCGATGGCGCGCGCGCAGCGCATCGGCGAAGCGCGCCAGGTGCAGCTTGGCCACCGTGTCGTCGGTGATGATGCCGATCTTGCCGTCGGGCAGCCGCGCGCACACGGCGGCGGCGAAGCGCTCGGCGGCGCCCGGCTCGGCGTCGACGAAGATCGGATACGACCGATCCTCGCCGCTGCCGGCCAAGCGGACGTCGATGCGCGCCTGCTTCATTCGCGCTCGCTCATGGGCTCTCCAGCGCTTCCTGGATCTGCCGCGCCACCGCCGAAGGCACCAGGCCCGTCGTGTCGACGGTGTGATGCGCACGCGCGTAGGCGGCGCTGCGCTGGAGCATCAGCTTCTCGATCTCGGCGCGCACGTCCTTGCCGGCGAGCAGGGGCCGCGTCTCGGCGTTGCCGAGCCGGCGCAAGAGCTCGTCGGTCGACGCGGTCAAGAGCACCACCTTGCCCGCGTGCAGCATGAAGTCCATGTTGTCGCCGTGCGCCGGCGCGCCGCCACCGACGGCGATGACCTGCGGACCTTGCGCGGTCACGCGGCGCAGCGCCGCCGCTTCGCGCGCGCGAAAGCCCTGCTCGCGCTCGTTGAAGAAGATTTCGGCGATGGTCATGTGCGCCTCTTCTTCGATCACCGCGTCGAGATCGACGAAGCGCCGCTCCAGCTTCGCCGCCAGCAAGAGGCCCACCGTCGACTTGCCGCCGCCCGACAAGCCGATGAGGAAGATCGGCCGCAGGACTTTAATACTCTGCGAGGTCGCCACGGTACGCCTCCAGGCTGCGCAAGAGCTCGTCCATGGTGTCGCCGCCCAGCTTGTCGACGAGCGCGTCGGCGAGCACGAACGCCACCGCCGCTTCGGCGACCACCGCCGCCGCCGGCACCGCGCAGGAATCGGTGCGCTCCTTCTGCGCGTCGAACGGCTGCTTGGTCGCCAGATCCACCGACGGCAGCGGCCGCGCCAAGGTCGGGATCGGCTTCATCGCCGCGCGCGCCACCAGCGGCTCGCCGTTGGTGATGCCGCCTTCGACGCCGCCCATGTTGTTGGTCGGACGCACGAACTTCTTGCCGTCGTGCAGGATGGGATCGAACAGCGCCGAGCCGCGCGTCGCCGCCGCGGCAAAGCCGGCGCCGATCTCCACGCCCTTCATCGCCTGGATCGACATCAGCGCCAGCGCCAGCCGCCCGTCGAGCCGCTCGGTCCATTCCACGTGCGAGCCG
>DASXOU010000784.1:0-5106 GCA_036494045.1 Polyangia bacterium
AATCGCCCTCCGCCATACGCCCGCGACTCGCGCGCGAAGCCGCCATGCCTTTCGTACCGTCGAAGATCCGGAATTTTTCGATCATCGCCCACATCGATCACGGAAAATCCACGCTCGCCGATCGCATCCTCGACGCCACCGGCGCCTTGACCGAGCGCGAGAAGAAGGACCAGTTCCTCGACAAGATGGATCTCGAGCGCGAGCGCGGGATCACGATCAAGGCGCAGTCGGTCCGCCTGCACTATCGCAGCGAGGCCGGGCAGGACTACGTCATGAACCTCATCGACACGCCCGGGCACGTCGACTTCGGCTACGAAGTGTCGCGCGCGCTCGGCGCCTGCGAAGGCGCGCTCCTCGTCGTCGACGCCGCGCAAGGCGTCGAGGCGCAGACGCTGGCCAACGTCTATCTGGCGCTCGACAACGATCTGGCGATCGTGCCGGTGCTCAACAAGATCGATCTGCCGTCGGCGGATCCGGAAGGCACCAAGAAGCAGATCGAGGAAGTCATCGGCATGGACGCCTCGGACGCGCTGCTCGCGTCGGCCAAGACCGGCGTCGGCATCCACGAGATCCTCGAGGCGGTGACGACGCGGATTCCGCCGCCCGAGGGCGATCCGGACGCGTCGGCGCAGGCGCTCATCTTCGACAGCTGGTACGACACGTACAAAGGCGTCGTCACGCTGGTGCGCGTGGTCAACGGCACGTTACGGAAGGGCACCAAGATCCGTCTCATCGCCACGGCGAAGGACTACGAAGTGCTCGCGGTCGGCGCGTTCTCGCCGCATCCCGAGGAGCTCGAGTCGCTGTCGGTGGGCGAGGTCGGCTTCGTCATCGCCAACATAAAGGAGGTCGCGGACACCAGGATCGGCGACACGATCACCGAGAGCGAGCGGCCGGCGCCGGCGCTGCCCGGCTTCAAGGTCGTCAAGCCCATGGTGTTCGCCGGCATCTTTCCCACGGACTCGGCGCGCTACGTCGAATTGCGCGAGGCGCTCGAGAAGCTCGCGCTCAACGACTCGTCGTTCACCTACGAAGCGGAGACGTCGCTGGCGCTCGGCTTCGGCTTCCGCTGCGGCTTTCTCGGCCTCTTGCACATGGAGATCGTGCAGGAGCGGCTCGAGCGCGAGTACAACCTCGACCTCATCGTCACCGCGCCGACGGTGCGCTATCGCATCGTCGCCACCGACGGCGTGGTCACCGAGATCGCCAATCCGGCGGCGATGCCCGATCCGGGGAAGTTCGATCACGTCGAGGAGCCGATCATCGCCGCGACGGTGCACGTGCCGCACGAATATGTCGGCAACGTGATCACGCTGTGCCAGGAGCGGCGCGGCGTGCAGACCGGGCTCGACTACGTTGGCGACAACCGCGTCATCGTCAAGTACGACCTGCCGCTCGGCGAGGTGGTGTTCGGCTTCTACGACAAGCTGAAGACGATGTCGCGCGGCTACGCGTCGCTCGATTACGAGTTCAAGGACTATCGCGAGTCGGATCTGGTGCGGCTCGATCTCCTCGTCAACGGCGAGCGCGTCGACGCGCTGTCGATCATCACGCACCGCGAGCGCTCGTACAACCGCGGCCAAGAGCTGTGCATCAAGATGAAGGAGCTCGTGCCCGTACAACAGTTCGAGGTGGCGATCCAGGCGGCGATCGGCTCGCGCGTCATCGCGCGGACCACCGTCAAGGCGCTGCGCAAGAACGTGACCGCCAAGTGTTACGGCGGCGACATCTCGCGCAAGCGCAAGCTCCTCGAGCGGCAGAAGGAAGGCAAGAAGCGCATGAAGTCGGTGGGCAACGTCGAGATTCCGCAGGAGGCGTTCCTCGCCGTGCTAAAGGTCGAGTAGCTGATGGACGTCCTGACCGAATATCGCGCGTGGCGCTCGCGGTCGCGCGGGATCAAGGAGGCGCGCCTCCTACTTCGCGAAGGGCGCCGCGTGCTCCGGAAATATTCGCATCGGCTGTCGGCGGAGCAGACGGCGAAGGTCAAGGCGGCGATCGAGACGCTCTCGGCCGCGGTGATCGCGCGCGATTGGGACAAGCTGCCCGGCGCGCTCAACACGCTCGACGATCTCCTCGATTCGCATCTCGGGTTCGGGCGCAAGTCGACGGCGCGCGAGTACACGGAGTCGATCGGCATCGCCGTCCTCATCGCGCTCTTCTTGCGCGCGTTCGTCGTCGAGGCGTTCAAGATTCCGTCGGGCTCGATGATCCCGACGCTGCAGGTCGGCGATCACATCTTCGTCAACAAGTTCATCTACGGCGTGCGCATCCCCTTCACCAACATCAAGTTCGGGATGGAGTATCGCAAGCCCGAGCGCGGCGAGGTGATCGTCTTCATCTACCCGAAGGAGCCCGACAAGGACTTCATCAAGCGCATCGTCGCCATCGAGGGCGACACCGTCGAGCTGCGCGACAATCAAGTCGTCGTCAACGGCAAGCCCGTGCCGCGCTCGCACGTCGACGGCGACTGCCGCTACGAAGACTTCGTCGAGGAGACCTCGCACTGGGAAGAGCGGCGCTGCGAGGCGTGGATCGAATCGGTCAAGGGCAACTCGTACACGGTCGTGCAGGACAAGAACGGGCGGCCGATGTCGTGGCCGAATCAGGATTACCAGCAGGCGTGGACGCGCGTGCCCAAGGACCACGTTTTCGTCATGGGCGACAATCGCGACAACTCGCACGACTCGCGCTACTGGGGCTTCGTGCCGTTCGATCTCATCAAGGGCAAGGCGATGATCATCTGGTGGTCGTACGGCGAGCCCGAGGGCGTGCGCTACGATCGCATGTTTCGTCTCATACATTGATGAGGGGCGCTGATGCGCGGCTCGTCGAGCTCCTCGGCCGCGCGCGGCGGATCCTGGTGTTCAGCGGCGCCGGGATCTCGACGGGCAGCGGCATCCCCGATTTTCGCGGACCCGACGGCGTGTGGAAGAAGCGGCAGCCGGTCTACTTCAAGGAGTTTCTAGCTTCTGACGAGAAGCGCCGCGAATACTGGGAGTACAAGCTCGAGGGCTATCCGCTGTTCGTGGCGGCGCGGCCGAACGCGACGCACGCGGCGATCGTGGCGCTCGGCGAGCGCGGGCGCGTGCAGGCGGTGGTCACGCAGAACATCGACGGGCTGCACCAGGCGGCGGGCTCGCCGGACGCGTCCGTCGTCGAGCTGCACGGGACCAACGCGTGGATCGAGTGCGTGAAGTGCGACGAGCGCAGCGAGCCCGCACCAGCGATGGCGCACTTCGAGGCGACGCGGCAGGTGCCGACGTGCGCGCGCTGCGGCGGCTGGCTCAAGGCGGCGACCATCAGCTTCGGCCAACCGCTCCGGCCCGAGATCATCGAGCGCGGCTTCGCCGAGGCGGCGCGCTGCGATCTGGTCCTCGCGCTCGGATCCACGCTCTCGGTGCATCCGGCCGCGTCGATCCCGCTGCACGCGCGCGAACGCGGCGTTCCGTACGTGATCATCAATCGCGGCATCACCGACCACGACGAGCTCGCGACCCTCCGACTCGAAGGCGACGTCGCCGAGATCCTCCCGCCGGCCGTAAGCGTTTTGTTCTCTTGATCGCTCGCGAAAGTCGTAGAATCGGCGCGTGCGACGCGTGGGCGTTGTGCTGCTATACGTCGTCGCCGCGGCGATCACGCTCGGCGGCATCGGCGATCTGACGATCCGACAGCTGTTGGGCGTGCACACGCGCTTTCTGATGAGCGGCGGCACGGCGACGATCCCCGCCGAGACCTCGGCGCTCGTCATCAACCTCTTGCACGCGCTCGGCGGCGGCCTCATCGGCATCGGGGTCGCGTCACTGGCGCTGACTCACTTCGCGGCACGCAAGGGCGAGCGCTGGGCGGCGTGGACGATCCTCGTCATCATCGTCGCGAGCGAAGGCATGAACGCGGTCGGCATGTACGCGACAGGGTCGTTTTGGTACGTGTCGATCGCCTACATCGCGATCGCGCTCGCCGGCGCCGCGCTCGTGCTCAGCGCTAAGCGCGGGTGAGGGCGAGGACCGTGTTGTTGCCGCCGAAGGCGAAAGAGTTCGAGAGGAGCGCGTCGACGGTGACGTCGCGGGCGGCGCCGGGGATGTAGTCGAGGGCGAAGGCGGGATCGGCGGCGCGGTGATGCACCGTCGGCGGCAGGAAGCCGCGCGCGAGCGAGAGCACCGACGCGGCGGCTTCGATGGCGCCGGCGGCGCCGAGCGTGTGGCCGACCATCGACTTGATGCTCGACACCGGCACCGACGGGGCGCGCGCGCCGAGGACGCGCTTGATGGCGAGGGTCTCGGCGGCGTCGTTGTGCGGCGTGCCGGTGCCGTGCGCGTTGACGTAGCCGATGGCGTCGGTCGGCAAGCGCGCGTCGTCGAGCGCCATCTGCATCGCGCGCGCGGCGCCGTCGCCTTCGGGATGCGGCGCGGTCATGTGGTGCGCGTCGGCGGTGATGCCCCAGCCGGCGACGACGGCGTAGATGGTCGCGCCACGGGCACGGGCGCGCTCGTATTCCTCGAGGACCAGCACAGCGGCACCTTCGCCGAGCGTCAGGCCCTTGCGCTCGGCGTCGAACGGGCGGCACGGCTCGTCGCCGGGCGCGCTCGCGCGCAGGCAGCCGAACCCCGCGTAGGTCAGGCGCGTGAGCCCTTCGGCGCCGCCGGCGAGCGCGACGTCGACGTGGCCGAGGCGGATGCGATCGGCGGCGTACCCAATCGCCGTCGCCGACGACGAGCACGCGGTCATGATGGTGGTGCGCGGGCCGCGCGCACGCAGATGGCGCGCGACCAGATCGGTCACCGACGCCGGCTGATGCGCGATGAGCAGCGAGGCCGGCCCGTCGCCGGCGCGCACGAACTCTTCGGTCGACGTCAGTCCGCCGGTGCCGGTGCCGAAGAGGACGGCGGCGTCGGCGAGCGCGCGCGCGTCGAGCCCGGCGTGGGCGACGGCTTCGAACGCCGCTTGCAAGCCGAAGCGATCGGGGCGCGACGCGGTCGCCAGCGCCTCGGCGTCGACGGGCGGCGTCGGATCGGGCGCCTGCGCCGCCAGCGTGGTGCGAAAGCCGGTGGTGTCGAACAGCGTCAGCGGGCGGATGCCCGAGCGTCCGGCGCGCAGCCCGGCTTCGAA
>DASXOU010000785.1:0-3182 GCA_036494045.1 Polyangia bacterium
GTCGCGCGCGGTCGCGCTCCAGCCAACCAGCACGAGGTGCGTGCGTCGCGCCGCCTCGACCACGCGCGGCGACAACAACCCAATCGGCGGACGAAAGAAGCGCACGCGCGCGCCGGCCCGCGCCATCAGCTCCTGCGCGCGCGCCAGATCGGCCGCCAGCGCCGTCGGATCGGCGAACGGCGTGGTGTGCGCGTGCGCATACGAATGATTGCCGAGCCCATGCCCGCGCCGCACGATCTCGGCCAGCAGCTCCGGCGACGCCTCGGCGCGCCGACCGATCACGAAGAAGGTCGCGCGATGGCCGCCGCGCTCGAGGAGCTCGAGGATCGCGCGCGTGTGCTGCTCGTCGGGCCCATCGTCGAACGTGAGCGCCAGCCGCTGCCCGGCGCGCGCCGCCTCGACGGCGAGGATCGGCCGCGCGAACAGGCCACTCGACTGGATGAACACGCCGGCGCCGATGGCGGCGACGAGCGCCAGCGCCGTTGTCCCCAGCGCCACGCACGGCACGTCGACGCCTGCCACCGTTGCGCCCGCCGCGCCCGTCGCTGCGAGGACGGCGGCCGCGAAAATCACGCGCGCCCATGGCCATGCCCGAACCATCCCCACGACGATAGCCGAAATGGTTGAACCATTGTATACGTGCGCGATGCGCGCGCTCGTCAGCGGCGGAACCAAGGGCCTCGGCCTCGCCATCGCCCGCGCCCTGGCCGCGCGCGGCGACGAGATCGTCGCGCTCTACGCCGCCGATCACGCTGCCGCCGAAGCCGCCGAAGCCGCCTTCGCCGCCGACGGCCACGTCTACAAGGCGAAGAAGTGCGACGTCGCC
The DNA here is from genome assembly GCA_036494045.1 of Polyangia bacterium. Taxonomy (GTDB): domain Bacteria; phylum Myxococcota_A; class Polyangia; order Palsa-1104; family Palsa-1104; genus JAQBQH01. Next base: position 827 of record DASXOU010000785.1, read on the forward strand.
TCCGCCGCCGACGTCGACGCCCTCTTCGCCGTCGAAGGCGAGCGCGGCTTCGACCTCTTCGTCCACGCCGCCGGCTTCACCCGCGACAAGCTCATGCTGATGATGCCCGAGCGCGACTTCGACGACGTCGTCGCCGTGCACTTGAAGGGCGGCTTCCTCGTGGCCAAGCAGGCGCTCAAGGCGATGATCGCGAAAAAATCGGGCCGCGTCGTCTTCATCGTCTCGCCGACGGCGCTCCTCGGCCGCGTCGGCCAGACCAACTACGGCGCCGCCAAGGCCGGGCTCATCGGCCTGACGCGTTCGCTGGCGAGAGAAGTCGCGCGCTTCCGTATCACCGTGAATTGCGTGTGCGCAGGATTCGTCGAAACCGCGATGACCGCCGGGCTCTCCGAAAAAGCGCGCGCCGAGCTCGTCGGCGCCGTGCCGCTCGGACGCGCCGGCCGCGCCGAAGAAATCGCAGCCGCCGCCGAATGGCTATGCAGCGACGGGGCCGGCTACGTCACCGGGCAGGTGCTGGGAGTTGACGGCGGGCTGACGTAACCGACAATCTGAAGGGGCGAATGAACGATCTAAAGAAGGACATCAAGGAGCTCATCATCACGAGCCTCAACCTGGGCGAGATGTCGCCCGACGAAATCGTCGACGACGCGCCGCTCTTCGCCGAAGGGCTCGGGCTCGACAGCATCGACGCGCTCGAGCTGGCGGTCGCCATCGAGCGCAAATATCGCGTCACCATCCCCGACGAAGCCGTGGGCAAGAAGGTCTTCTCGTCGGTGAGCGCGCTCGCCGCCTACGTCAGCGAGAACCGGCCGCCGGCGTGATCCGCGCGCTCGCGGCGGCAATGGCGCTGGCGTCTACATTTGCGTCGGGGGCGGCGTTGGCCGAGCCGCCGCCGCTCGCCGACGTCGTGCAGAAGGTCGACGCCGCCAAGGCCGGCGTCGAGACCCTGGCGGGCGACTTCACGCAAAAGAGCCGCTCCAAGCTGTTCAAGGCCGCCCTCAGCGACAGCGGCCGCTTCTATTTCAAGCAGCCGCGGCAGATCCGCTGGGAGTACACCGGCCTCGATCAGTCGGTCATGATCCTCGACGGCAACAAGGCGACGCTGACGACGCCGGGCGCCGCGCCGCAAGTGTTCGACCTCGACAAGGACGCGACCATCCGCGCCATCTTCGATCAGCTGCTGGTGTGGCTCGGCCCCGGCTCCCTCGCCGCCGCGCGCGACGACTACGAGCTGGCGACCGCCGGCACGGCCGCCGCGCCGATCTTGATCCTCAAGCCGAAGCTCGCCAGCACCATCGGCAAGGCCTTCTCGCACATCGAGCTGCGGCTCGACGGCAAGACGTGGCTGATGAAATCGATCCTGCTCGTCGAAAAAAACGGCGACGAAAAGGAGATCGACTTCGGCAAGCTCGTGCGCAACGGCAAGCTCCCCGCCGGCGCCTTCAAGTAGCTTGGCCCCGACGCTGCATCGCTCCAGTTCGGACTGCCAAGGAGCGATGCCATGAGGGCGATGAAACGAAGCGTTGGGCTTATTTTCGGTGCAGCCGTGTGCCTGCTTGCTTGCGCGCACGCGCCGACACAGCCGGGCGAGCGCGCGGATCTAGTGAGGAACGCGCGACAGACACTCGCACAGATGGAGGCCAAGGATCCGAGCCTGCGGCCGCTCATCGAAAGCTCGGTCGGCTACATCGTCTTCCCGGCGGTGGGCTCGGGCGGGCTCCTCATCGGCGGCGGCGCGGGCAAGGGCGTGCTCTTCGAACAGGGGCAGGTCTCGCACTTCGCCACCGTCGAGAAGCTGGCGGCAGGCGCGATCGCCGGCGGCGCGCGTTACTCGGAGGTGGTCGCGATCCGCGATCCGCAGGCACTTCACGCGATGAAGTCGGGCCGCTTCGACTTCGGCGCGCAGGCGTCGGCGGTGATCGTGCGCACCGGCGCCGCGGCGAACGCGACGTTCGAGAACGGCGTGGCCGCGTTCATCGAGCCGGTCCGCGGCGCGATGGTCAACGCGTCGATCGGCGGCCAGCGCATCCGCTTGACGCTGTAGTCAGGTGCTCACCTCTCCCGCGACCACGCGATAGGCGCGCCCGTCGTCCAGCCGCAGGCGGAGCGCGCCGTCGTCGTCGAGATCCTCGGCCACGCCTTCGACACGATCGCGTCCTGCGGTGACGCGCACGCGCGTTCCGAAGAAGCGCGCGTGCTGCTTCCACGCCGCCACCACCGCCGCCGCGCCGTCGGCGACGAAGGTATCGACCCAATGCTCGAGCCGTGCGCACAAGGCCGCCGCGAAATCGGCGCGCCCGATCGGCTCACCACGCGCAAGCGCCACCGAGGTCGCGATTGCCGCCAGCTCGTCGGG